>CAYLJQ010000994.1:0-2398 GCA_964383955.1 uncultured Heliomicrobium sp.
GGGGCTTGCAGCAAAGTGAAACTTTAAAAATCAGATTTCCGCCTGTAATCAAATTACTCAAACTGCTTTTTGAATTCGGCAAATTGCGCTTCCAAATCCGTCAGCTTTAGACGCAGAAAGATCACTTCTTCTTCCAGCTTAACGATGCGTTCGTTGCCGCCGCCACGCGAAGAGGAAGCTTCAGTGCGTTCGACGGCTGCGGCCATTTCTTCGATGTTGATGTCTCCGCTGAGCAAATGAGCGAACCGCGATTCGCGCGAATTCGGCAACCGAGGCAGCTTCACAACCAGCGGAGTTTCTCGCAGCGACAAATTGTGGAGCGTCGTTTCAACTTCAGGCAGATTGTCGAAATTGTGCAGATGCGCCGTGCGCGAACGAAGCTCGCCCGGCGTTTGGGGCCCGCGCAACGCCAGTACGGTCATGACGGCATTTTCGGCTTCGTTGAGTTCGTAGGATTTCGCAAACAGGTGCCCATATTTCGGAACGCGGGAATCAGAGCCATGAAAGGTGTATGCAAGCTTTTTGTCCCGCAAACTATCCAGCGCCCGCACAACGGTCGCTTCGTCATAACTGACCACCGGATCGCGATGATTTTTCTGGTTACAGGCGTTGACCAACGCGTTCAGCGTCATCGGGTAATAATCCGGCGTCGAAATGCTTTTTTCGACCAGCGCCCCCACAACCCGCAATTCGTATTCGTTCAGCACAGCCACAACGGTTCCCTCCTGAAGCCGGGTTCAACCGGCATAAATCTCTTCTTCGATGCGCGCAACTTTTCGGCCAATTGCTCCGCCAACAACCGGTTCGCGATTTTCCAGCACTGCCAGCGCGAAATCTTCAATCAGCGGCAAATGAATGTTCGCGTGCGGTGGATGTTGTTCCGTTCGTTCGCCCGCCGAAGTTTTGACCCGAAGCTCGCCTCGATTCAATGACGGGATATGAAGCGAACCTTCGCTGCCGAAAATATCCAGCGTGTCCTGCGATTCCAACGAAGCGTGCGTGACCGTCAGCACAGCCTGCAAGCCAGAGTTGAATTCAAAAGCGGCGACGCTGGTGTCTTCGACTTCGCGGTCGAACAAGGCGCGTCCGGTCAGGCTTTTCGTTTGTTTGATTTCGCCAAACAGATTCATCAGCACTTCAATCCGATGACAGCCAAAATCCATCATCGGCCCGCCGCCGGCTTTGGATTGTTCCAGCAACCAATACCGATCTTCGCCCGGTTGCGGGTTGAATCGTTCAAAAGCGTTGATTTGCGCAACAACCGGCTTGCCGATTTCCCCTGCGGCAATCAATGCTTTTGCTCGCTGAACCACTGGATAAAAGTGGCGGTAATACGCGATGCCGAGCTTTGCGCCGTTTGCCTGACAAGCGGTAATCATTTGGTCGCATTCGGCGGGATTCATCCCCATCGGCTTTTCGCACAAAACATGCTTTCCGGCTTCGGCGGCAAAAATGGTTTGTTCCGCGTGCAGGTAAACGGGCGTGGCGATGTACACAGCGTCAACCTCGGCATCGGCAATCACTTCTCGCCAATCGCCGTACCAGCGCCGAGCGCCAAATTCACGCGCGAAGCTTTCCGCCAGATCAGCACGCGCTCGATTGACGGCAACCAGTTCGCACGTGCTCAGTTCGACCAAAGCCGGAGCGACTCGCTTGCGCGAAATGTCGCCACAACCAATCAATCCCCATCGAAGTTTTGCCATAAACAGTTCTTTGGATTACAAACAAACACGAATCGTACTGCCCAGACAATACGTAGAAATTCGTGTTTATTCGCAGTTGAAGGCAAGCCTTAGTCTTTCGCGCGGCTGACAAATTCACTGGTTTGCGTGTTGATGCGCACAAGCTCACCCTCTTTGATAAACAGCGGCACGCGAACCACCAAGCCGGTTTCCAACGTTGCGGCTTTCGTCGTTCCGCCCGAAGCCGAATCGCCGCGAACGCCGGGTTCGGCATCCGTCACGGTCAAATCAATGTGCGGAGGCAGTTGCAATGCAATCGGGTCGCCGTTGTATTTGCGAACCTGCAACGAGACTCCGTCTTTCAGATAAAAGCGGTCGTCGCCCAGTTGATCTTCGGTCAGCGCGAATTGTTCGTAGGATTCATCATCCATGAAGTGATAACCATCGCCGTCAGAGTACATAAACGACGCGGGCGACAGCGCAACATCCGGCTCTTCAAATTTTTCGCTGGTTTTGAACGATTTTTCCAGCACGGCTTCGGTCAACAGATGCCGCAGCTTTGTGCGCACCATCGTCGAAGCGCCGCGCGCGCTGGGGCTGGCAAAAGTGACTTCGACCACGGTGTACGGCTGGCCTTCGACCGTAATCAGCATTTTACGTTTCAGTTCATTTGCTGGAATTAGTGCCATTGTTTCCTCAAAAATTTTGGTGAAGAT
>CAYLJQ010000995.1:0-2394 GCA_964383955.1 uncultured Heliomicrobium sp.
CAGGTTGTTGAGCATTTCATCCACGGCTCGCTGCTTTTTGCGTTGAGGAACAATTATCAAAAAATAGAAAAGCACAAAGACCAGCAACATAGGAACCAAGGGTCCTAAAGAGCCAAATCCTTGCAGGATCAGAGACAAGGCGATCGGTTGTGACGTGATCAGGGCGGGTTCAACCTTCTTTGAAAGATTTTTGTCTCGCGATGAAGTTCATACATCAGGTTTTGCGAGACGCGGTGTGTTCACGTTTCATTTGAACTGCTTCTGTATTTGTCCAGGTAGCTTGAGCGAAAGGAAGTGAACTCACCAAGCACGATACTTTGCCGTATGGATCGCATGCTGTCAAGATAGAAGGCCAGATTGTGAACCGAGCAAAGTGTGGATGCCAGTATCTCTCCACAGTTCCATAAATGCCTGATGTATGCCCGTGAATACCGGCGGCAAACGGCGCACTCGCAGTCTTCATCAAGCGGCTTTTGATCAGCGATGAATTTCGCATTGCGAATGTTCAGCTTGCCGCGCGAAGTGAAGACCTGACCATTTCGAGCATTCCTCGTCGGCATTACGCAATCAAACATATCCACTCCGCGAGCCACACACTCAATCAAATCTTCAGGCGTCCCAACGCCCATCAGGTAGCGTGGTTTGTCAGCCGGAAGCTGCGGCGCAATAAATTCCGTGATGTCGTACATCTGCGATTTCTCTTCTCCCACACTTAACCCACCAATGGCATAACCTTCAAAACCGATTTCAACCAATTGCTCCAGGCTTTGCCGACGAAGTTCCGGATAAACACTTCCCTGATTGATGCCAAATAGTGAAGGAGACTTCCCTGTGGACAACGGAGTATTTTTCAACCGATCAAACTCATCACGCGAGCGCTTTGCCCAACGCGAAGTCATTTCCAACGAATCTTTCGCTTGCTTTTCGGTTGCCGGAAAAGGGGTGCATTCGTCGAAGCACATCACAATGTCTGAACCGAGCGCGTGTTGAACCTGCATCGAAACTTCCGGCGAAAGAAACTGCTTCGAACCATCCAAATGCGAACGGAACTCAACGCCTTCTTCTCGAATCTTGCGCAAATCGCCAAGGCTGAAAACTTGAAAGCCACCGCTGTCCGTTAAGATAGAACGCGGCCAGGAAATGAACTGATGCAATCCGCCAAGCTGGCGAATGGTCTCGTGCCCCGGACGCAGGAAAAGGTGATAGGTGTTGCCGAGAATAATCCGCGCGTCAAGCTGTTCCAGCATTTCCTGCGTCAGCGCCTTAACAGTTCCGGCTGTGCCGACGGGCATAAAAATCGGCGTTTCGATTTCGCTGTGAGATGTTTTAATTCTACCGGCGCGCGCCTTTGTTTGGACGTCCTGGTATTCGACTTGAAATGAAAGCCCCAACGGTCATCTCCTTAGTATGCATTTGATTATTTCAGCTTTTGATAAAGACGATTGGAATCGGCAGAAGCAATAATCATCAAAGCTTTTCCAATTATATTTTCTCGCGGAACTGTTCCCCAATAGCGGCTATCCAGGCTATTGTCGCGGCAATCTCCCATCACAAAAAAATTGCCGCTAGGAATCTTGAACTCTTCAGTCACGCCATACTTCATGTGACTGGCCATATCCATATTGTCGTTTTCTTGTAACGCCCGCTTTGTGTAATAAACGCGATAAGGCCCGTCATTCCCTTCTACGGAAATTTCCGGCTGTCTGCCATTGGGATCTGTCACTTCAATGTAAGTCCGTGCTTCAGGAAGCTCTTGATCGTTGATGAAAACCTTCGTCCCCCGAACCTGAATCCTGTCTTCGGGCAGCCCGATAACTCGCTTCAAGTATGTAACTTTTGGATCCGTCGGCAATTTGAACCAAACGATGTCACCCCGTTTCACCTCATCAGAAATCAGTGAGCACAAGACGCTTTCACCCGGAATAATTGTGTTGGCCATGGAAGGCGTAGGAAACCTGACGATCCTGAAGCTAAGAAATGAAAAAACACCTAGCGCTAAACACGCGATGCCGCCGACAAGGGCAACTGCCAGAAGAATTTTCACCCGCTTTTTCATTTGCTACCCTTTTTATGGCCGCCCTTTTGTTTGATTCGAATTGGCGTGGCAAAAAAATCGAAATACTCCCGCAACCGATTGATCAGGTATCGCTCGTAAGAAAAGTGTAGCGGCTTATGGCTGTTGGTGAACAGAACAAACGTCGGCGGACGAATTCCCGCTTGGGTGATGTATTTAACCTTCAGCGGTCGCTTGGCCGAACTGACGCCTTTGGGCTGTTCCAGGAATTCATCGTAAAACTGATTCAATTGGGCAGTCGGGATTCTCAAGTTTCGGGCTGCATTTGCTTTGGCAATCAGTTCAGGCAAACGAATAACACGCTGGCCAGTCAGCGCCGA
>CAYLJQ010000996.1:0-2390 GCA_964383955.1 uncultured Heliomicrobium sp.
CGGTTTCGGACAGGCTGACCTGCGGAACATACGCCGCGCTGTACCCCAGCCTGCGATGTGCGCTAGCGAGTTCCATCGGATCATCGCTTTTCAGAAAGATTGGCCCGCCCAAGCGCAACTTGCTGCGCGGCGCAGCGTTGAACGCGCCAGTCGTAATCGCCAGCCCGCTCAAGCTTGCCAGAAAGTGCCGACGATTCGTGTTGTGTGGTTCAATCATCTGATTGCCAAAGCGTTTGGTGGAGATGCAACGCCACCGAGTTTATTCAGCGGAGCCGAGGTAAAGAAAGATTCGTAGCGCCGATCTGCCGCACAAGCCGCTGCCAGCGCATCCAGGGTGAACATTTCGCCGATGGGCATTCCCCACAAACCGATGATCGTGTTGTGCAGCGCCTCGCCGGAATCTGCTTTCGGCGGCGGAAGCGGCGCCGTTTCAAAACTGGGCGTGTCGCTGGCGACGGCGGCAAAGTGATTGTCCCAGAGGAAGCGCAGCGAATCTTCGCGCTGCGCCAATCCGCTGGCACGCAAGGCTCCCGGTTCTGCAAGCTGCGCGCGCTCTGCGTCGTTCAATTGGCTGTACCATTCAATCCAACCGGTTCTCAGCAACAGAATGTCGCCGGTTTGAAACTTGAGGCCCTGCCAATCCGCAGCCGCTTGTAATCGTTCAGCCGTGATTCCGATGCCTTCGCCTGGCGAAAACGAAATTCCGTGTGTGGCGGCGAACCGCTGAAAATCAATCACCACTGCTCTGCCAGCGATGCCCCGCCGCGCCCAGTGATGAATTCCGTTGATCGAGTTGGCCGGGTCGGCGATTTGCTCCTCGGTAACCCCGTTGTAAAACCCAAACTCTGGATTGCCGAAATGCCTGAGGCCATCCCATTGCGAAGACGATTGCGTGTTGAAGTTGTTGTAAATGTCATCGAACACATTTTTCCGCCTTCGATGAACCGTGTGGCTCAAAACCTGACGCATAAACAGCGGAGGATTCGGCTGTTCCAATTCCCAGTTCATGGGAAATACCTCGCCGGTTTTCACCAATTGAGCAGCAGCAGCCACACGTTCGGGAGTCAGCAAATTCAGCGTCCCGATTTCATCGTCTTCGCCAAACAGTCCCCAGGCGGAATGCGGCGGATACTCCGGCTTGATCGGCAATTCATCGAAGCTCGGCAAGCGTTCAAGCTTATTCATGAATCTCTACCTCAAAAAGCAGACTAGAACCACAGATAAACACTGATTCACACAGATGAACACAGGACAATCGAGATGCAATCTGTGTTTATCCGTGTTGATCTGTGGTTTGTTTTTCAGTGCATTGCCGCGTTGTTAATCGGCAATGGATTGATACGTCAGCACGCGAAACTCCGATCCGTATTCCAGGCCGGTATGCGGCAAAATCTGGATCATAAAAATGCCGATCAATTGTTCCTGCGGATCAATCCAGAATCTCGTGCCTGCTGCTCCCCCCCAGTTGTATTCGCCCGGCGATCCCATCATCCCGGCTTCGCCCGGCGCTTTGCTGACCGCAAAGCCAAGTCCGAATCCGGATCCAGGCCCCATGCCGGGAATGGTTCCCAGGTTGTCGCTGCTCATCAATTGGACGGTCTTGCGGCTGAGCAAACGTTTTCCGTTGTACTGACCTTGATCCAGCAGCATCTGGCAGAAGTGCAGGTAGTCATACGCCGTCGAAGTCAGCCCGCCGCCACCTGATTGCATTCCCATGGATTGCAGTACGCTGGGCACTGCGTTCGGGAATTTCTCAATGCATTCCTGCGAAGTCATGCAAAGCGGCGACGGCTGTAACTTGCCTTCTTTGGTCAACGTGTAGAGTTTGGCCAAGCGATCTTTTTTGCTGGCGGGAACCACAAAGCCTGTGTCGTTCATTTCCAGCGGAGCGAAGATGCGTTCCTGCAAAAACTGATCAAAGGATTTGCCTGAAAGGACTTCAACCAAACGTCCCAGCACATCCACGGAAACGCTGTAATGCCAGCGGGTGCCAGGTTCGTATTGCAGCGGTATCGCAGCCAATTGCGTGACGAATTCCGCCAGATTCAGTTGGCCCAGAATTTTGGCTTTGCGGTATTCCTGATCAACCAGCGTGTCGCCGAAAACTCCGTACGTCAGCCCAGCGGTGTGCCGCAACAAATCGCGAACGGTGACTGGCCGTCTGGCCGGGACCGTTTTCATCACAGGTTTGCCGGTTGTGGGATCTTTCTCTTCTACAGCTACCTGCATTTTGGCGAATTCGGGCAGATATTTGGCGACAGGATCGTTGAGCTGGAACTTGCCTTCTTCATAAAGCATCATCACGGCGACGCTGGTAATTGGCTTGGTCATTGAATATATGCGGTGAATCGTATCCATCAGCATTGGCTTGCCCGCTACCATATCGGCCA
>CAYLJQ010000997.1:0-2388 GCA_964383955.1 uncultured Heliomicrobium sp.
ATAGTCAATTTGGTTCGCTTACCGGATTCATCCTGTTAGGTTTGGCGATGAAGTTCCCTTCTCCGCTGGCGTGGATGTTCGTGGCCCGAATGATTGATGGATTTTCCGGCGGAAATCTGACGGTTGCTCAGGCGTATATCAGCGACATCACCCCGCCCGAAACACGCGCGAAAACGTTTGGAATGATCATAGGCGGTTCTTTTGGCCTAGCCTTTACGATTGGACCAGCTCTGGGTTCAATCGTTTCATCAAAGTTTGGCTACAACATCACAGCGTACGTTGCGGCGGCAATTTCCCTGACCAGCATTCTGGCAACAACCTTTCTGCTGCCTGAAACGCAGCATCAAAGCGATGAACCCCGTCCGCAGGGTTTGGCGATGTACACGCGTGCATTGAATTACCTTTCGATCGCCGAGCTTCGCCCGCTGCTGTTTATTTCCTTTTTCATGTCTCTGCCTTTCACCATTTACACGACAATGTTTCCACTGTTTGCCAAAAAGCAACTGGGATTCAGCGTGGATCAGGCCGGTCTCTTTCTGGCGTTGGTTGGTTTGCTGGGAGTGTTCTGGCAGGCAGGAATGATTGGGCCAATCGTCAACCGTTTGGGCGAATACAAATCCATGATTATTGGGCTGTCCGCCAGTGCCATAGGGCTTTATTACGTGGCATTCGTCAACATATGGTGGAAGCTGATTGTGGTTGCGCTGCTATTTTCATTCGGGCATGGAATTTCACGCGCGCCGCTGACCAGCATCATTTCCAAAACGGCTCCGCCCAACAGGCGAGGCGGCGTATTTGGCGCAATGACTTCACTGGAAAGCCTGAGCAGAGTTTTGGGGCCGATCCTTGGCGGATGGCTCATCGCCGTTCACCCGACCTGGCTTGGATGGATTGGCGGGCTGCTATTTACTATTGCTGCCTTGATTGGGCTGTCATTGAAAGATCGGCAATCCAGTTCTGTGGCCGCTTGAACTGAGAGAACATAAAACTACCCATACATCGGAGTCTGACAATGAAACGCACCATCTTGTTACTTTCAATTCTTTTTCTTCTGGCCGCCACCGGCTCACATCAAACTGCCGCGACCAGCCAGGCAAAAGCCGGAAAATCGGGCAGCGCAGAAATTCTGCGAGATGAATTCGGCGTGCCGCACATTTTTGCCTCGACCCTGGAAGATGCCGCTTTCGCCATCGGTTACGCGCAAGCCGAAGACCGGCTGGAAGAATTGCTAAAAAATTACCGCAAAGCCGAAGGAACAATGTCCGAAGCATTTGGCCAGGAATGGTTCCGCCACGATTACCGCCAGCGTATTTGGCAACACGCCGCCATCAGCCGCGAACGATATAAGCAGGTTTCGCCCAAAATGCGCGCCGCCATCGAAGCTTACCAACAAGGCATCAAGCGATTTATGTCCGAGCACCCGGAACAGGTTCCGAAATGGGCACCTGAACTTCATCCATCGCAAGTCATCGCGCTTGGCCGCTATATCATTTGGGGCTGGCCGGAAGGCGAAGCCGGAGCCGATTTGCAGCGCGGCGGGATCAAACCCGACCCCGTCGCATACCGCGGTTCAAATCAGATGCTGCTGGCTCCATCGCGTACGGCAATGAAAGCTCCGATTGCCGTGATTGACCCGCACCTTG
Source organism: uncultured Heliomicrobium sp. (assembly GCA_964383955.1). GTDB lineage: Bacteria > Acidobacteriota > Blastocatellia > RBC074 > RBC074 > RBC074. The sequence goes on from CAYLJQ010000997.1 coordinate 1,644, forward strand.
GCTGGTACGGAGAGTTTCGATTTTACGAAGTCAGAATTTATGCGGGTGATTTCAATGTTTCCGGCGTCAGCATTCTGGGCATTCCGTTTCCCAGCCTGGGCCATAGTCAATGGGCTTCCATTGCCATGACCACAGGCGGCCCCGACACTTCCGACGTTTTCGAAGAGGAGTTGAATCCTGCCAATTCGCGCCAATACAAGTTCAAAGATCAGTGGCTGGGCATGAAAGTTCGCAAAGACACCATCAAGGTTCTGGATGGCGGCAAGCTGGTCGAAAAGCCAGTCGAAATCGAATACACCAGTCACGGCCCTATCGTCGCGCGCAAAGATGGCAAGGCCTACTCGATGGCGATTCCCTACTTCAACGAAATCGGATTGACCGATCAGATTTATCAGATGTTCACATCGCGCAACCTGACGGAGATGAAGAAAGCCTTGAACATGTTTCAACTGATGTCGCAAAACGTCATGGTTGGGACGACGGAAGGCGACATCTTTTACCTGAGAAATGGCCGCGTTCCAATTCGTGCGAAAGATTGCGACCCATCAAAACCAATGTCCGGCACAGGCGCTTGCGAATGGCAAGGAATTCATCCCATGAGCGACCTGGTCCAGATCGCAAACCCTTCGCAAGGATACATGCAAAATAACAACTGTTCGCCGTTTGCGATGATGAAAGACAGCCCGTTGCGCGCCGAAAAATATATCCCTTACATTTACAACGACGGCAACAATCCGGGCCACCA
>CAYLJQ010000998.1:0-2382 GCA_964383955.1 uncultured Heliomicrobium sp.
TCTTCGAAATGATGTACAGAATAATGTCTTTGGAATACACGCCAAATGGCAAATCGCCGTTCAGTTCAAACAACATGCTTTCCGGAACTTTGAACCACAGTTCGCCGGTCGCCAGCGCCGCAGCCAAGTCGGTCGAACCGACACCGCTGGAAAATGTTCCGAGCGCGCCCATTGTTGTCGTGTGAGAATCGCCGCAAACGATGGTTTGCCCGGGCAGCACGTGGCCTTGTTCAGGAGCGATAGCATGACAAATGCCGTGATTGCCGATTTCGTAATAGCGTTCGATTTTCTGTTCGATGCGCCATTCGCGCAGTTGCTTGGAAAGCTCTGCGGACTTGATGTCCTTGTTCGGCACGAAGTGATCCGGCGTGACCAGAATCTTCGACGGATCGAAAACTTTGTTTATGCCGAGCTTGCGTAACATCGCGACAGCAGGCGGCGTCGTCACGTCGTGCGCGACGATCAGATCAAGCTTGGCGTTGACGATCTCGCCCGGCACGACGGAATCGCGTCCGCTGTGCGCTGCCAGAATCTTTTCAGTAATTGTCAGTCCCATAACTAAACTCCGGTGGTTGGTGATTGGTGGTTGGAATTGCAGTTAGTTGGCAACAGCTGCCATCTGAACACCTGCCACCGATTTGGTTCGTTCTTTTGCGTAAAGCGCCTTGTTGACCGCATTCAGGTAAGCGCGCGCGCTGGCGTCCACAATGTCCGTGCTGGCGGCTTTGCCTGTATACGAAGTTCCCTCAAATTCGACGTGGACAAAAACTTCGCCGACAGCGTCCGCGCCTTGGGTGATGGAGCGGACGGAATAATCCAGCAAATTGCCGGACATGTTGGTGATTTTGTCTATCGCCTGATACACGGCGTTGACTGGGCCATCGCCCGAAGACGTTTGAGTATTGCTTTCATCGTTTTTGGTGTCGTTGACCGTCACCAGGGCAGTTGCCAGCGTAGACGTTCCAGCGGTCGCCTGTACTGCACGCAGTTTGTAACGTTCGGGAATTTGCGTGAAACCGTCCTGCAGGATGGCGACCAGGTCTTCTTCAAAAATTTCTTTCTTCTGATCGGCCAGCTTGGTGAACATCTTGTAGGCTTTGTCGAGTTCTGGCCGGGTCAGCGTGTAACCCATCTCTTCATATTTTTTGCCCAGCGCGAACCGCCCGGAATGTTTGCCAAGCACAATGCTGTTGGTTTTCACGCCTACGGATTCCGGCGTCATGATTTCGTAGGTGATGCGGTTTTTCAGCATCCCGTGCTGATGAATTCCCGCTTCGTGGGCAAAGGCGTTTTTTCCGACAATCGCTTTGTTTGGTTGAACTTGAACGCCGGTGATGTTCGACAGCGTCTGGCTGGAACGAAACAGTTCTTCCGTAACAATGCTGTTGGAATAGGGCATCAAGTCCTTGCGAACTCTGAGCGCCATGACAATTTCTTCCAGCGAAGCATTGCCTGCGCGTTCGCCAATGCCGTTGATCGTGCATTCAATCTGGCGCGCTCCGGCGGCAACTGCTGCCAGCGAATTGGCGACTCCAAGTCCCAAATCGTTGTGGCAATGAACGCTGATGACGGCTTTATCAATGTTGCGGACTCGCTGTTTTAGAGTGCTGATGATGTGGTGATACTCACTGGGAATCGTGTAACCCACAGTATCCGGGATGTTTACGACGGTCGCGCCTTCGTCAATGACGGCTTCGACGATTTCGCAAAGGTAATCCATGTCGCTGCGTGTGGCATCTTCGGCAGAAAACTCAACGTCGCTAGTGAAACTCTTGGCCAACCGCACTGCCTTGCGTGACATTTCCAGCACTTCTTCGCGAGTCTTTTGCAGTTTGTATTGAAGGTGAATGTCGGAAGTCGCGACAAAGGTATGAATGCGCGGGTGAGCAGCATCGGCCAAGGCTTCCCACGCGCGTTCGATGTCTTCGGTGGTCGTCCGGCACAACGAAGCAATGATCGGCCTGCGGCAGGTTTTGGCGACTTCGCGAATCGCAGCGAAATCGTCGTCCGATGCAATGGCGAACCCAGCCTCGATCACATCCACTCCGAGCGCGTCGAGCTGCCGTGCCATCCGTAATTTTTCCTCAAGATTCATACTGCAACCTGGCGATTGTTCGCCATCGCGCAAAGTTGTGTCGAAGATCGCTATTCGTTCGCTCATCCTTGATTCTCCTTCCAAAAAAATTTTTAGGGGCACCTGAAAGTGCAGAAAAACTATGGACTTCTGCCCAAAGGTTCGCGCATCATAGCACCGGCACCCCCAGCCGTGAAGTTTATTCTTTTTAGCTTTACATAAATCTCGCTTATACTCACGTTGCCCTAAAAGGAGGCCTGTGAATCGGATCAAGAGATGGTGGAACTCTGTCAGCGGTAAGCTGGTAG
>CAYLJQ010000999.1:0-2378 GCA_964383955.1 uncultured Heliomicrobium sp.
TGCAAACGCACAGTCGAAGACAACAAAGCCTCTTGCCAATTTTGATTATCTTTATAAATACCTGGAACGAATGAAGAATGCACTGCCTGAGCCAGAATATTATCAAAACCTTCTCTTTTTAATCTGATAGCAAGGATCACTTCCTGCCCAGGCTTCCTCCCCCAGCCAGATCGATGCATCATCCATAAAAAATTTGGCTTGATCCAACTCATCCGACTCAGGCTGAACTCTCCACCAAAGTATCCGTTTCTCGCAGCAAAATGGCCAATTTCAGGTCTATATGCTTGATACACGATGATTGAGCTGTCATCGAATTGTGCAAGTATATGACGGCCCTTTTTCGGCCATCTCAAGATTTGCTTGGCATATGTTTCTGTGATTAAAGACATTGTGATGTTGGCAAAACGCTGATCAACACCTTCATTCCGTTCGGAATTGACCTTCGTAGACACTACTTTTCTTTGTCACTGCCGAGAGGAATGAATTTCCCCGCATCAATTACACCATTACGCACCTTATACAGCGTGAAGCCCGAGACGAATTGCATCCCCGCCCCCGCACTTGGACCGACGATCGCCGGAGTTTGGTTGAATCGCGTTTTGAGACCTTCCACTTCGTACACGATCTGCTCGCTGGCGTGAATGTGACCGCCGAGCGCCAACACATGGCGATGCTTGCGAAGAACCGCCAGCACTGCCCCGGCGTTGGACACTGTGTGCCGGAACGCCGTTTTCCCATTCACCGTGATCAATGTCGGTGCCGGCGGCTCTTCGCGATAGCCGCTCAACCCATCAAACGACGAAAAGAAAGGGATGTGATTGAACGTTACTACCGGCATTGTCGGAGGCACCATGGCCAGGTCGCGTTCGAGCCAGGCGAGCTGGGTACTGTCGACGTGTCCGTAGTACCACTGATCGTCAATGTCCACGGTGTTGAGTCCCACGAAATGCACGCCGCCGAAATTGAACGAATAGTAGTCGGGGCCTTGGTAGTGGTGGTACATCTTCCTGCCGTAGAGCGGATGCGCTGGGCTCACTTTTGATTTGTCGCGCTCGATGCCGAAGTTCTCGTGGTTGCCCGGCACCGTCCACACGGGGTTCTTGAAAAGCGCCACTTCGCGCTTGAACAGTTCGTAGTAGCCAGTCGCCTCCGTTTCTCCCACGCGCAACGCGTCCTTGACCAGATCGCCGGTAATGATGACGAAGGCTGGATTGAGGGAATCGGCAAGCGCACGGAACCGCTGAGTTCGCGCCATTACTGCGGGAGCGATATGCGTGTCTGACGCGTGAATGAAAGTGAACTCGGTTGGGCGGGCGCGCGGCGAAAGCGGGAAATCTACCGTCGCCGTCAGATCATCCACCCGCCGCCAGAAGGCTCCCACCGTGCGGTAGCCGTCAGGCACGGACACGAACAACACGCCATTCGCTCCGCGCGGCAGGCGATACGCGCCGGACACGTCGGTCGCGACCACCGCGTCCTGGTTTGACACGACGATGTTCGGTAGACCCCGCTCGCCGCTATCGCGGACGCCGTTTCCATTTGCATCAAGGAACGCGACGCCGGAGACATCACTCCGTTGTGCCCCGGAGATCGCCGGAACAATCAACAACACCGTCATCAATAAGCGTCTCAGCATGTGCATCCGTACGTTTTCTCCAATCTCGATGTCTACGACGACCCCATGCCACGCCGTTCGCCAAGTCGTCGTGAATAGCCAGACAGTCCCTCAGTCAGACTCGATTGCCTCGCATGTTCAGGCGACAATGCGAGTCGTCGTGGTGAGCCTACCGCCTGTGATCCGCCGGGACGCGGGCGGCACTGGCCGAAGGATAAGAACTGTGCTTCGCGCGCGCCGGTGCATGTGGTTGTCAGGTTTCGGCGTTGGTATTCGACTGACTCTCTCCATCTACCGTGGCTCCGATACTACGGACGTTACGCAAGAATCAGGCGAATCCCTAGGTGCAGATAATATTTGCTGACGGGCGATGAGCTGCCACTTGCCATTGCTTCTCATCCAGACATTCGTATAGCGCCGCAGAATGGTTTGTCCCGCCCCTGGAGCATTCCCATCGGGTTTGACGGTTTCTTTTCCCATTACAATCGCCGTCTCTCCCTGGAACTTAATCATCTCTATTTCGCGGACGAATGACGAATAATGGATGCTGCCCGCTTTGATCAGCGCCATGAGCGCTGGCTTGCAGGGTAAATGCCGACACTGGATGAAGCTTATTTGCTAAAGGCTCTCAACCTCAATCCCAGTAGTCTCTGAATTTATAATGCGTTTGCCCTGGTTTCTGGGGCATAACGATGAAATCACCGGGGCAGCGAGTTTTACCGGCATTCATGTCGGGAATTTTTTTCAATACCACGACAAAAGC
>CAYLJQ010001000.1:0-2377 GCA_964383955.1 uncultured Heliomicrobium sp.
TACGCTCATAAAAAGCACGAAGCGATTGCCGGGCAACCCCTGGTGCAGTGCCCTAAACAACGAAGCAAGTTCTATTTGGGAAAGGCCGCAACTTCTCCATGTTGGCGACCTTTATAATTTTTGCTTCCCCACGTCCCATTCCTGATGACTTCACCGGATTCCTGCCGGATCCCTCCAAGACGCCCACGCGCTTGAAATACGGATGACGAACCAAAGTTACGCTGAGGCGCCGCGTGGATGAATGGCGCGAAAAGTCACCAATTATCAATCATATCAATCAACCGTTGGCGCATTTCACCAACGCACAAATCATCGGAGGAATTGAAAATGCGAAAACTAAGTCTCATCGGATTTGTCCTGTCATTAGCGCTTTTGGCTTCAGGCAATCCTGCATCAGCGCAGAACGACAAGATGAAAAGTCATAAGAACCATAAGCTGACAATCAATTTGACGGGCGGGGCGGAAGTGCCGGGGCCTGGCGATGCTGACGGAAGCGGCATGGCCAAACTGACGTTAAATCACCAAAAAGGCGAAGTCTGTTATTCGGTAAGCACGAAAAAGATTCAGGTGATAACGGCGGTGCATATCCACAGCGGCGCTGTTGGACAGTCGGGCGACCCCAAGGCTACCTTATCTCCAACGGCGAAAGGTTGTGTCAGTGTGGATAAGGATGCGATTGAAGACATGATGAACAATCCCGCCAACTACTACGTCAACGTACACAATGCTGAATTTCCCAATGGCGCTTTGCGCGGCCAGCTTGGCAAATAATCGCCTGGGAATATTGCCGATTTACGACGGCGAATGGTATCGAGCAATCTGGAACGATCGTCCGGGTCTCTAGCAACTAACTCACTTCACAAAAATCTGGACACGGTTGGCCCTGAAATCGAAGCCAGTGGAAGGATTGGTTTTCATCGTCACCAGCACGTCAGTCTCGCCTTTGCCGATCAGGCTGCGCGGGACTTCGACGTTGATCTGGTCAACGCCAGCCCAGGTCGGTTGTTTGCCAGCGTATTCGGACGCAGCCGGACGTTTGGGTAGCGGGTCGTTGCGTTCGAAAGCGGCGACAAAATCAATCGTGACTTCATTGGCGGAAGCGACTTGCCGCCAGCCGGTGCCGAACAAAGCCAGAACGATACGCTGGGTGTCGGGAGTGAATTCAATCGGAACGGGCATCCACTTTTGCTGCGTTTCGTGGAATTGCGCAATGGGTTCGTAGCGTTGGACTCCGTTGGTAAAGACGCGGACGATGATGCCCGCAGCAACGCCTTTTCCCGTTGTGTCGGCAGTGAAGATTCCCGGCGAAATCTTTTGCACGGTGACAACCGAAAGCTTCATCAAGCCGTTATCGCCATCGAGTTCTATGATCGCCGGGCCGGGTTCAAGCTCCGCAGGCATCAACAAATTGACCTGCGTTGGTGAAACGAAGAAAAGCTGCGCCAGTTTTTCCGTTCCGGCGTAATCGGTCACTTTCACGGAACGACCAGCCAAGCGCGTCGGCAGCGGTTCCACCGAAGCGAGTTCCGTCGAATCAGCCAAGTCACTTCCAAACGCCGCAACAATCATTTCGCTGGTCGTCCCAGGACCATAGCTGGCGGCGGAAGCTTGTACCCAGCGCGGAACGCTTTCACTGATTGCCCAAAAGTTCGTGTTGCCGTTCACAACTTTGCGTTCCACAAAGGAATATCCTGCCTTGGAAAGAGTGAAGCTTTGCCCGCGATTTTGGCATGATGAGCCGCTGGCCAAAGGGTAACTTACGGAAAATTTGCCCTCTGCATCGGTCATTGCGTCCTGTGACAACGTAAACATCTGGCCAAATGGATTGGTACAAGCCAGACTTGCTTGAGCTTTGACTGCGGACACGCCACTTTTGCTGACGAAATCTACCACCTGGCCTTGTATAGTTTGCGCGCGACAGACGGTGGCGGCGCAAACAAGTGCAGCAATCATCAAAACTGATTTCTTCATATTTACTCCTGGATGAAGGGACTTGGTAAAGAATCCCAGGTTTGAGGCTATTCGCCTGGGCTAGGTGGTCGCGCAAACGAATGAAGTCTAGCCGAGGGTGGAATTTCGGATCAATAAGTTTAATTTGGAAACTCGGCAAAGCATCTGGAAAAGTTTTCGAGACAGACCAAAACCCATTCTTCACAGCGTTGATCTGCTAGCGCTATTCCAAACAAAACAAGGATTCTTTATGGCGAATCGTTACGACAGAATGGCTCATTTGCTGCGCCGAGCTGGGTTTGGCGCGCGGCCTGATGAGATCGAAAGCTATCTGAAAATCGGCTTTGAAGCGACAGTAGAACAACTGATCAATTACGAAAATGTGCCTGAAAATCCGGCTGTGCCTCCAACACCGATTACGCGCGAC
>CAYLJQ010001001.1:0-2372 GCA_964383955.1 uncultured Heliomicrobium sp.
ATACAGATTGCCGGTAAACATAATGGCTTGCGGAAGTTTATTGATGAACCCGCATGGCGTGACGACTGCCGGATGTCCGGTCAGGTTGGTTAGCGTCAGACTGGCGCTGCCAGGCGCGGGCGTGACAAAACAATCCCAATTCGCCATCAGTTTATCCATCTCGCGCATCAGCAAAGTGCGGGCGCGTTGCGCGCGAATGTATTCGACAGCCGGAATAAAGCGCGCCGTGCGAAAGCTATTTGGCCAATCATTGGGACTTTGACCGGATAACTGATTGACGCGGCCATCGCGTGTAATGTCGTCAAAGGCGGCGGCGGCTTCGGCGCTCAAAATGGTTCGCAGACTTTGGAAATCGAATTGCGGCAATTCAAATGGTTCCAGCTTGGCTCCGGCCTTTCGCAAAACATCCAAAGCTTCGGCATACATCTTCCGGCGTTCTTCGGCGTTGTTTTGCCCACCTTGATTGCCGCCTCCACCGCCTGTCCTGGCAATTGGCTCGAACTCGGTTTTGATGTAACCGATCTTCATTTGCGCCAAAGGCCGATCAGGATTCCAGTGAAACGGCACGTCTTCAACGGTCAGATCGTGGCCGTCCGGGCCGTAAATTGCTGCCAGCACCATCGCGCAATCTTCAACGCTGCGACAAATCGGGCCAATCTTGTCCATCGTCCAGCTCAATCCCATTGCACCATAGCGACTGACGCGTCCGTACGTCGGTCGCAATCCCGTGACGCCACAGCGCGACGAAGGCGACACAATCGAACCCAGCGTTTCCGTTCCAATTGCAAACCCAACCAGCCCCGCCGAAGTCGCCGACGCAGACCCAGCCGATGACCCCGATGAACCTTGTCCGGTTTCTTCAGGCTGCCAGGGATTTCGCGTCATGCCTTTGAACCAGCGACCGCCTTGCGCCAGCGCGCCCATCGAAAGTTTGGCGACCAGCACGGCTCCGGCTTCGCGCAAGCGCGTGACAACGGTTGAATCGTAATCAATCATTTGATCTTTGTAGGGTTCGGCTCCCCAAGTCGTCTTGATGCCTTTGGTGGCGAACAGGTCTTTGACGCCGCAGGGAATGCCATGCAGCGCGCCGCGATATTTACCCGCTTTGATTTCCCGGTCGGCGGCTTCGGCTTGTTGCAAAGCCAACTCTTCGGTCAGTGTGACCACATTCAGCAATTTATCGCCGTATTTTTTCAGCCGTCCCAAATACATTTTGGTTAAGTCCATCGAAGAGACTTTGCGTGTGCGGACGAGTTCGCCGAGTTCTGCAACAGTGGCAAAAGCCAAGTCTTCGACGGAAGTGAATTTCGGAGCGACAATTTTGCTGGCGGCTTTGGCTGCTTTCGGAGTTTTGGCGGCGCGTTGACGATAGGTTTTCAGCTTGCCTGGCAACGCCGGGTGAAATGCCGTCGCCGGTTCAGTATCGAGCGGCACATCAATCTTTCGCAGAGCTTCGTAATTCGACAGATTTCGATTCACGCCGGGCAAAGCCATGTTTTCCTGCGCTTCGTTGAGTTCAATACCAATCAGCTTTTCGGCGGACTGCATCATTTCGCGCGTGATGCGCTGGGCAGCTTGCTGTTGCCCGCCAGTGCCCACTCCTGTACCTGCGGTTTGAGATGCAGCAGTTTCAGCGGCTGTGATCGTCAAACCGGCAGCGCCAGCCGCTGGCAGCAGCTTTACAAACGAACGGCGATTGAGGTTCTTTTGAGCGTCGGATCTGTTGGAATGGGACTTTTTCATGGGTCTCCTGATAAAGTGTCTTGCTTGAATTCGGATATTTCCGGTATCGTCATTGCTGGCTTTATCAGCAATGACAAAATTTCTACTTGAAGGTACGTATGATCTCTCAGATCGAGGCACGTAATTTTCGCTGCCTGAAGTATATCAATCAACCTCTGGAACCATTCCATGTTCTGGTCGGACCAAACGCCAGCGGCAAAACGACTTTCCTTGACACGATTTCGTTTTTAGGAACACTTGCTTCTTCTGGACTAGATGCCGCAATCGGCGAACGGACTCAAAACTTCCTTGACCTCTTGTGGGGTCGAACGGGTAATGAATTGGAACTGGCAATTGAAGCGAAGATCCCCGACGAGTTACGCGAAAAGCTATATACCAAAGATTATTGGCGAGTTCGTTACGAAGTCGCCCTTACAACTGACGACGTTACCCGTGAGGTCGCAATTTCTGCCGAAAAAGTTTTACTCAAAAATGGAACACCGCTTGTAAGGAAGCAACGAGAACAGTTCCCATTGTTTGACGAGCCACCAAATAAGCTTGCTACTCCTAAAGGCCAGCGAGGAACGCGTTTGGTTATAAATAAAGCCCCTGGAGGAAATGACAATTTTTACTCAGAAGTTCACGAGATG
>CAYLJQ010001002.1:0-2372 GCA_964383955.1 uncultured Heliomicrobium sp.
CTGCTCGCTTAATTTCCTCCATCACCACGTTATCAGCCTCTTGCAAGAGCTTGACTCGATTTTCATCCACGGGGCCAAGAATCCTGACTGCCAATCCGGGACCGGGAAAGGGCTGACGATTAATAAGCATTTCCGGCAATCCCAATTCTCTGCCCACAGCGCGGACTTCATCTTTGAAAAGTTCACGCAACGGCTCAACCAGCTTAAGCTTCATCTTTTCCGGCAGGCCCCCAACGTTGTGATGACTCTTAATCACCGCCGAAGGACCTTTGACAGAAACCGATTCGATGACATCCGGGTAAAGCGTCCCCTGAACCAGAAAATCTACTTCGCCAAGCTTGTTGGCTTCCTCCTGGAAAACCTCGATGAACTCGTTGCCGATGATTTTTCGCTTTCGCTCGGGATCGGCAACGTCTTTGAGCGCAGTCAAAAAACGTTCACCAGCGCCAACGCCTTTCACATTCAGTTGGCCGTAATCGCTGAATGCATCCAGCACTTTCTCAAATTCGTTTTTTCGCAGCAGTCCGTTATCAACAAAAATGCAGGTCAACCGGTCGCCTATCGCACGCGAAACCAAAGCCGCGGCAACAGAAGAGTCAACGCCTCCGGACAAGCCGCAAACCGCATGGCCTTCGCCGATTTGCTCCCTGATTCGCTCAACTTCAGAGTGAACAAAAGAAGCGGGCGTCCAATCGGCGTGGCAACCGCAAATTTTGCGAACAAAGTTTTCCAAAACCTGTTTGCCATTCGGCGTATGGGCAACTTCAGGATGGAACTGTAAGCCGTAGATTTTGCTGGAATTGTTTTCGACGGCACCAAGCGCATTTTCGGTGCTGGCAATCGTTTGAAATCCGGAAGGAGCCGCGGTGACGTGGTCACCATGGCTCATCCAGGCTTGAAAACTTGCAGGCAGCCCGGCCAACAACTGGCTTTCACCAATCAAATTTACTTTGGCTGCGCCATATTCTCTGTGCGCGGAAGATTCGACTTTCCCGCCTAAAAAGTAGCTCAGCAGTTGTAGGCCATAGCAAATTCCCAGCACGGGCACGCCGAGTTTCAACACATCCGGCGAACAATGAGGCGCGCCGTCTTCATAAACAGAACTTGGCCCCCCCGAAAGAACAATGCCTTTCGGGTTCAGGTGTTGAAGCGCGTCAACAGAGATATTGTAAGGATGTATTTCGCAATAAACGCCGACTTCACGAATTCGCCGGGCAATTAGCTGGGTATACTGAGATCCGAAATCGAGAATGATAACCGTCTCGAAGCTTTTGGACACGAGGCCGCTCCTTTTTTCTTTTCAGTTTTGTGGATTGTGTCAGTGAGGTCGGAGTATAAGCGAGAGCCGTAACGACCTCAATCGAGCCGTTATTCTTCAGCTTTTCGATGACTCAAAAGCGTGGATTTTTATTCGACGGATACTGATCTTGGCGATTCTTCAGAGCCTGCAGAACGGCGAAAAGGCCGGCTGATAAGATTCCACAATTTGATGACTGGACCGTGCGTAACGTAAACCGTCGTCAGAATCAACAAAACCCATTGCGAATAAAACCAGATGCCAGCTACCAACAAAGACAGCAACGGCAAAGTGATAAAGGGTTTATTGCTCTTTGGGCCGATATTCTTGAAGCTCGTATACCGAAATGTGCTGACCATCAACACCGCAAGCGCGGACATCCCTACGATCAGAAACCAGCTATAAAGTTCCAGTTGTTCAGGCTTGAAGGTTGGCAATGGGCGCGGGATAAAGTGAATTACTGCGGTCAACATCGTCGCAGCCGCAGGGATCGGCAATCCAACAAAGTATTTTTTATCGAGCTTTGGGGACTTTCCAGGGTCAGAAAACCTGGGAGCTCTGGCCATGACATTGAAACGCGCCAGTCGCAATGCTCCACAGATCAAAAAGAAAAAAGAAACGCCCCAGGCAATGCGCTCAAGGCCCGGCGTGGAACCGTATCCCCAGGTATACGCCATCACTGCCGGAGCAATTCCGAAGGTTAGAACATCCGCAATGCTATCCAATTCGACGCCAAAATCACTTGTGGCTTTGGTCATGCGCGCAATGCGGCCATCCAATCCATCCAGCAAAAACGCGATTCCAATGGCTCGCGCGGCGTTATCAAACAGATGCGTGGCCTGGTCAATCTGCCCGGATTGATCCATCAATTGATAGGCTTTGGCGGAATTGATGACAGCGTAAAAGCCGCAAAGTATGTTGCCGATCGTGAAAGCGCTCGGAACAATGTAGATGCCTTTTTTGATTCCACGACGCGGCGGATTGGGTTGGGTTTCTTCGTTGAAATCGCTCATTCGGCAACCTTTCCAAGGATCGTGACACCGCCTTTTGTGCGCTGACCTTTTCTCACCATTAC
>CAYLJQ010001003.1:0-2369 GCA_964383955.1 uncultured Heliomicrobium sp.
AGGCGGTTTTCTGGGCTTGGATAACATCGGCGTGTTTGACCGTAGTTCCGCGCTGCCTACAGGCGGCCACATTCATCAATCCGACGCGACCAGTTGGATGGGAATGTATTGCCTGAACCTGCTGACCATTGCGCTGGAAGTGGCCAGGGAGAACCCGGCTTACGAAGACGTGGCATCGAAATTCTTCGAGCATTTCGTCTATATCTGCCACGCGATGAATCACGCAGGTTGCAGCGATGTGGAACTGTGGGACAAAGAGAGCGGCTTTTATTATGACGTGCTGCATTTGCCAAATGGCGATCATTTGCCAATGCGCGTCCGTTCAATGGTGGGCCTGACGCCGCTCTTTGCCGTCGAAACGCTCAGGGCTGATTTGATCAACAAGCTGCCGGGCTTCAAAAAACGAATGATGTGGTTTATCGAAAACCGTCCGGAATTTGCTCAGCACATCGAAAAACAAATCGCAGAAGACGGTCACGAACGTTGGTTTCTGTCATTGGTGAATCGCGACCGGCTGCCAAAAGTGTTGCGGTATATGCTGGATGAAACGGAGTTTTTGGGACCGCATGGCATTCGCGCCGTTTCGCGGCATCATCTGGACAATCCTTATGTGCTGCACGCGGGCGGCACAGAACATCGCGTGGATTATGAGCCCGCCGAATCCTCCACGGGATTGTTCGGCGGAAATTCAAATTGGCGCGGGCCGGTCTGGTTCCCAGTCAACTTTCTGCTGATTGAATCGCTTCAAAAATTCCACTTCTTTTTTGGCGACGATTTCAAAGTCGAATTTCCGTATGGCTCCGGCCATCAGGAAACTCTGTGGCACGTTGCCGGAGAAATTTCACGCCGTCTGACACATATTTTTTTGCGCGATGAAGACGGTCGCCGCCCTGTTTTCGGAGGTTCGGACAAATTCCAGAACGATCCGCACTGGCAAGATCATGTGCTGTTTTACGAATACTTTCACGGAGACAACGGCGCAGGCATTGGCGCCAGCCATCAAACCGGCTGGACAGGTTTGGTGGCCAAGCTGATTCAGCAAAGCAGCGTGTGAAATTTTCGAGGGGCAATTGGACAAATTGCCCCTCGCTTTCTTCACCTTCACCTCTCAAGTATAATCAGCCGCGTTGATGTGGCGTTCGCACACATCATTCCCAACAAAATACAATCAACATGAGGTCAAAGATGAAATCAAAATTTGCTCCCGTTTTTCGGGGAATGTTTGTTTGTGCGCTTGCCCTGATCTGCCTGTCGGCGATTGCTGTGGCGCAGGAAAAGAAGGATCAAGGTCCGCAAGTTCCCGGTGACGAGCGCGCAGCAATTGAAAAACTGCTCAAGGCACAAGGCTTGGAAGCAAAAACCAAGGCAGCGGCGGAATATGCCAAAAAGTTTCCCAAAGGCGTCAAACGCGCTGAAGTCGCCGGAACCATTTCCAACGAAATCTACAAAATCCAGGACCAAAACCAGAAGATCAAAGCGGCGGAAGAATTTTCGAAAATCTTCAACCAACCGGGCGAATCCGATCTGGTTCGGCCTTCGTTGATTGAAGCTTACTTCGCCACAAACAAATTCGACCAGGCGCTGGACGAAAGCGCGAAGTATCTGGAAAAGAACCCTGAAGACGTAACCATCCACGTGCAAATTACCTGGGCGGGCGCGACGCAAACGCAGAAACAAGCTGCCAGCCCGAAGCTGATGAAAGCCGCCGTTGAATCTGCGGCCAAAGGCGCGGAGTTGATGGAAGCTGACAAAAAGCCAAGTTGGATGGCCGACGACAAGTGGAAAGATTACAAGAATTCCTGGCTGTGGCGGCTGTATTACGCGCGCGCCGTCGTGCTGAACCAAAACGGCCAAAAAGCCGAAGCCAAGGAAAGCGCCGAAAAAGCTGTCGGGTTAGAGTCCAATGACGTTGGAGTGTTGTTGCTATTAGTCAACCTGTCGAACGATGAATACCAAGCCCTGGCCCAGAAATATCAAACCGAAAAGAAACAGGAGTTGATGGACAAGGCGATTGAAAAAATGGATGAAGTCATTGACTGGCTGGCTCGCGGGATTGCCGCCTGTGAGGGCAATGCGCAATTGAAACCAATGCAGGATCAGTTGATGGACAACCTGAAACAGTATTATGCATTCCGCTTCAACGGCAAAACCGACGGCATGCAAGGATTGATCGAAAAATACAAAAAGAAGTAAGCACAAGCGGCAGCGCAGGCCGTAAATGGCCTGCGCTGCTTTTCTGAACAAAGCTGATATGAATCAACCAACCGCTACTGAACACGCCAACGCCGTTGCCAACGTCATCAGAGGGCTGGGCATTCTGTGCCTTGTCGCGATGGCTTTTCGAATTCTGCCACTCGGGTTCGCGGTGC
>CAYLJQ010001004.1:0-2368 GCA_964383955.1 uncultured Heliomicrobium sp.
GCGCTCGAATTCGCTGGCGGTGGAAGCAAGTTGGACAACAGAACCCAGGGCAATGATTTCAGGCAGTGGAACGGAAATGAGTGGTTTCCCGGCTGCCAGGATTTCATACGCCTTGACTGGATTAGTGGCTTCGGTCAAAGGAGTGCGTTTGAAAGGGATGATTGTGGCGTCAAATTGCGACAACCATCTCGGCAAGGACGTATACGGCTGTTCTCCCGGCAAATTGACGTTGGGCAGGTTGCTTAAGCGACTGATATCCGCAAGAGTTGTCGCTCCCACCAGTACAAAATTCCAATCAGGGCGGCGTTCCGCCAAATCTGCGACCAGATTAGAATCAAACCAATCAGAGATCGCGCCATAATATCCAATCACAGGATTTTTATTGGCGGCGCTGCTTGTTTGGGCAAAGTGTTCGTATTCGCAAGCGTTACGTATCAATAGCGGGTCCGCGCCAAACTTTTTGGCTTCTTCGGCTAACGTTGGCGACGAAACCACGACCAAATCCGATGATGAAAACAATAATTGTTCCTGCTTCAGCATTTCCTCGGCGTTGGTCGAAAATCCGGCATGATAATCCATGCAGTCATAAACTACGGGCCAGCCAAGTGTTTGCCTCGCCTGTTCCGCTACGGACCACCAAAATGGCAACTGGACAATAGAGACGGTGGCGCCAAGTCCCAGTTCCCGACGCAAAGCGTTGAGCGACTGCAGCAACTGCGAGCATTGTTCCGCATTCAACTGATCGCGATATACGCAGGCTTCTGTCCCACTCAACGAAACTTCGTAAATATTGAGCGCCTTTTCCTGGATTTCAAAGGGTTTTCCTGTTCCACAAAATTTATGCTGAATATAAAAGACTCTGTGTCCGGCAGCGGCGAATTGCATCATTAGTTGTTGCGGGCGTTGAAAGCGGAAATCCCAATCAATGATTGGAAAACAGACGATATCAAACGCCTTGGGAAGGCTCGTGACGCCAGGCAACATAAACGACAGGTCTTGTTCTGATTGCAATGACCACTGTTGCGCTGCGGAAGCGGGTTGGGGGGCTTCAGGTTGAGGGGCGGATTTGCCGAGCAAACGCAAAAATGGTCGCAGCTTTGGCAGTACTATTTCATTGCGCATATACCAGAAATAGCCTAGCCAGCGCCAACCCTTCGACGCTTTGATTTGGGTCAATTCAGTTTCGCTGGCTCTCAGCCTATCCGTCAAAAGCAGTAAATCGCGTTCTTTGCGGGCCAAGCGTGCCACCAACGCAGCATAGTCAGGCGATGGTCCATCCTGCCCATCAAACGACTTTTCAGAATAAGAAAGCCCGTTTGATGGTTGATCTGATTCCGATGATTTTGTCAGGGTATTTGACGGAAATTGTTGAGTAGCCATAGTAATTCTATTTTGTTTAAGCACTTCTATCAGCGATTCATTGATCTATTGGCCTTCTTGTCCATGGGAATAGCCAAAAATCCAGTTTGGAATGGAGATTAGGTGAAAGCGCGAAAACGCAATTTTGCAGCAAACTGCCGGTTGCTGCAAAATTGCGTCTGGAAATTCGGATTGTTTGGGATCGGGTTATTGCTTGGCAATAACACTATTAGGAGCTTGCGAAGATCCATTTCCGGCGAGTTTGTTTGAGCTGTCGGACTCAACGACTGCGCCGGGGACAAATCTAATTCCTTGAGTGTTATTGTAAATGCCATTGCCGGAAACTCTGATTGTCGTGCCTGAAACGTTTGCGTTAAGTCCATTGGCGTTAAATGCAATAGTCGAATTTTCCACATTGATCACTGCCGGTGATGTGGCGGCCAAAACTCCATTGCTGTTGTTTGTCAGGGAAGAGCGTTGAATTGTGACAAAGTTGCCGCCCGCGCCAACTTCGACTCCGTTCCCCACGTTTTCAACGTGTAGGTTATCCAATGATGCGGTGATCACGCCAGCAGTCGTGGAAAGTTTAATTCCGGCTCCGGAGCAGGCTGTGATATTTGTGTCTTTAACAAACAACCTGCCGCCAGCGCTCATTGCCGCTTCGATTCCATCACTGGTGAAATTGCTGATTTGTACGTTTTCAACAATCAATTGATTCCCCGCCAAAAATCGAATGCCGTCCAGACCCGTGCCCGCGCCAACGATGGAAATGTTTTTGATAATAACTTTGTCGCTGGCTCCGGCATTGACGATAATTCCATTAGTGCCAGCCGCCAAAATGCCCGCGATTTGTCCATAGCCATTGATCGTAATGGATTTGGTAATGTTCACTGCGCCGTATCCACCTGGATCCAACACGCTAATTTCACCGTTCGCAGCAGTTTTCGAGATCGCTCCTGCAAAAGTCTTGCACGGCGCGGTTCGGCTGCAGGGGTTGGCATCGTCGCCC
>CAYLJQ010001005.1:0-2364 GCA_964383955.1 uncultured Heliomicrobium sp.
ATTTTCTCCTTCTCTCTTAAGTTCAAATATTTACTGTTGCTAGGAACGCCAGCTTAGGGACCTGCTTGTCACAACAAACACAAAATAAAATGGCAGGCGAGTGGCCTGCGTTCCCCACAAAAATTCTTTTCTTGAAGTCTATGGCAGCCATTCAAAACTTAGCCGGCGCGTGGTGTCAAGCATTCGTTTTGAACCGGCCTGGAATGACGTTTTGGCCGATTTGCGGTTTGACTTGGCTGGACACGCTCACTATGCTGGCGCGGTTTTCACATCAAGCTTTACCAAGACTCAAACAGTAAAAATGTAACGACGATGAGCGATTTCGAGTTAATCCGTCGCCGCTTGAACGAACAGCTTTCGCCGCCGCACAACCTTCGAATCGAAGCCGAGCGCATCAGGCAAGCTGCTGTAACTTTGTTGTTGCGTGAAGCTCAACGCGAAGCGGAACTGCTGATCATCAAACGTTCCGAACGCGAAGGCGATCCATGGTCCGGACATTTGGCGCTGCCCGGCGGGCGGGCCGAAGCGCAGGATGAGGACTTACTGGCGACAGCGGCGCGCGAAACGCACGAAGAGATTGGCGTTAATCTGCTTCGCGAAGGCAGTTTCATAGGCCAATTGCCGCTGATTAAACCGAACAACCCACGACTGCCGCAGATTGAAATTACACCGCTGGTCGCGATCGCTCCGGCGCAATTTTCATTTCAACTAAGCGAAGAAGTTGACGACCTCTTTTGGCTTCCGGTTGGCAGGCTCAAACGCGATGGATTGTCGGATGTTTACGAAATGCGGTTTGGCGATCTGGTCAAAAAGTGGCCAGCTTATCCAAGCCAGCGCGGCCCCATTTGGGGAATCACGGAACGCATTTTGACCAGTTTTCTTGAATTACTGGATTGAAATGACGGCTGGCATGGAACCTGCCCCACCACTGGCCACAAACAAACAAGAACAATGAACCAATCACCAACCACCAACGAACAATCTCCACACCTGGTACGCCACTTCGGGACGTTGCAAGCAACGGCATTGAACATGTCGAATATGATCGGCATTGGGCCGTTTTTGACGATTCCGCTGCTGATGTCTGCGCTTGGCGGCCCACAAGCCATGCTTGGTTGGCTGGTCGCCGTGCTAATCGTTATTCCTGACGGAATGGTGTGGAGCGAGCTTGGCGCATCCATGCCGGGTTCGGGCGGCAGTTATCTATATTTACGAGAAGGATTCGGCAGCAAAACCTTTGGCCGGTTGATGACGTTTTTGTTCATCTGGCAATTCATCGTCAGCGGGCCATTTGAAATCGCTTCCGGATATATCGGCTTTGCGCAATATCTGAATTACATCTGGCCAGACGCCTCAAAGAATCTGGTGGTCATCGTTGTCGGCGCTGTCAACATCGCACTGCTTTATCGCCAAATTACACACATTGGCAAAATCACGGTCAGTTTATGGATCGGCACTTTGTTGACGACTGGCTTGGTAATTGTGACCGGCGTGCTGCACTTCGATCCGAAAATCGCGTTTGATTTTCCGCCGGGAGCATTCAACTTTTCGACTGGATTTTTATTTGGCCTTGGCGCAGCCGCACGCGTAGGCGTTTATGACTACCTGGGTTATTACGACATTTGCTACATCGGCGATGAAGTGAAAAATCCTGGCCGAACCATCCCGCGTTCCATCATCATCAGCGTCGTTGCCGTCGCATTGATTTACATTCTGATCAACCTTTCGATCATTGGCGTCATTTCCTGGCGAGAGTTTGTTCCGGCGGAAGCCACCAAGCCTCTGTCAGATTTCGTCGTTTCGATCATGATGGAGCGAATTTACGGGCGTCCGGTCGCCGTCGCAGTCACGCTGATGATTTTGTGGACGGCGTTTGGTTCTTGCTTCGCCTTGTTGCTGGGGTATTCGCGCATTCCCTTTGCAGCGGCGCGCGATGGGTACTTTTTCAGTGTCTTCGGCAAACTTCACCCTCGCCATAACTTTCCCTACGTTTCACTGCTGCTGATCGGAGCCATTGCCATTGTGTGCAGCTTTTTTTCTCTGGGAACTGTGATTGATGCGCTGATTGCGCTGCGCATTCTGGTGCAATTTATCGGGCAAATTGTCGCCGTTACTTTACTCAGAAGGAACGCGCCGGAGCTTCATCGCCCCTACAAAATCTGGCTTTATCCGGTGCCGAGCCTGATCGCGTTGATCGGCTGGTTATTCATTTACCTAACGCTGGACACATGGATCATCCTCTATAGCTTGCTGGCTTTGGCAGTTGGTGTGATCAGCTTCCTGCTTTGGTCGCGGGTGACAGACCGCTGGCCTTTTCAGACTGTGGCGAAAACTCACGATTAACTTCATTGAGCATCCCATATG
>CAYLJQ010001006.1:0-2362 GCA_964383955.1 uncultured Heliomicrobium sp.
TCTTTGCGCGCGTAAGCATCGAAGTATTTGCCGACAATCGCTCTCAACAATTCTTCGTCGGATTGCGCCAAAGCTGCTGAACTTAGGGCAAAGATCAATGCCAAAACCCCGATCATTCGCGTCATTTTGTTTTCCTCTGAAAAGTTTGATCCGTCCTGCGCAACGGCAAATTGAGACGGACAATTTCGCTTATACCAGGCAATTCTTCAATTCCTGACTGCGCTTCAAAATGGCGGTCAGTTACACCGCCGCAAAGCTTTACGATTTTTCGGCTTTGCGGCATGCTGCTTTGCAGTTCGAATCAATTCCTAAATCACAAACTCGAAAGGAGAAACGCGCGTCTTTTCGGTTGCGCGAATCGTTTTATGAAAAAGCTTGGCATAGGTTTCATCGGCAGCGGATTTATCACTCGTTTTCATATCAAATCGTTCATCGCCGTGCGCGATGCAGACGTTTTAGGCGTCTGGAGCCCCAACCAAATCCACGCGGAAGAAGCCGCTTCCCTGGCCCGTTCGATTCGCGTCGGTGAGTGTCAGGCGTTCAATTCCATCGAAGAAATGGTCGCTTCGCCGGACATTGACGCCATCTGGCTGTGCGGCCCAAACCACAAACGCATTGAAAATCTGGAAGCGATTGTAAAGACGATCAAATCCGGCAAAGGTTCCCTGCGCGGCATCGCCATCGAAAAACCGCTGGCGCGGAACGCCGCTGAAGCCAAACGGGTTATCGAATTGATCGAAGAATCCGGTTTGTTGCACGGCTATTTGGAAGATCAGCTTTTTGAACCCGGTGTTGAGCGCGGACGGGAAATTTTATGGCGCAGAGCCGCTGCCCTGACCGGTCGTCCGTACATTGCTCGCTGTGCGGAAGAACACAGCGGCCCGCACAATCCTTGGTTCTGGCAAGGCGAACTACAAGGCGGCGGCGTGCTGAACGATATGATGTGCCATTCCGTCGAAGTCGCTCGCCACTTGCTGACCGATCCAACCAAACCGCGCAACAGCATCAAACCGGTCAAAATTTCCGCCACCATCGCCTGCCTGAAATGGTCGCGCCCAGAATACGCAGACCTGTTGCAGCAGATGATGAGCAAGGACGTGGATTACCGAAACCGTCCGGCGGAAGACTTTGCGCGCGCAACTATTCATTACGTTGACGATGCCGGGCTTCCGCTAATCGCGGAAGTAACCACTTCGTGGAGCTTCGTTGGGCCGGGCTTGCGACTGTCTTCGGAATTGCTGGGGCCGGAGTATTCGATGTTTATCAATTCGCTGAACACCAGCTTGAATCTGTTTTTCAGCCGCAAAGTTACAGGCTCAACCGGCGAAGATTTGGTCGAAAAACAAAACGCCGAGCAAGGTTTGATGCCGGTCGTTGCCAACGAAACTGCTGAGTACGGCTACGAAGCCGAAAACCGTTATTTCGTAAATTGCTTCCTGGATGACAAACAGCCGGAAGTTAGCTGTTACGACGGATTGGAAGTGACCCAACTGCTGATGACGGCTTACAAGAGCGCCGAAGAAGAACGCACCATCGCATTTGATCCGGTTGCAATTGAAAATTTTGTTCCAGCCGTGGCGCGTGGAACCTGGAAAGGCTAAGTCAGCCAGATTCGGCTTTCATGCGCTTCGCTGCCGGATCAGCCAGGCGTGAATAACCAATCCAACCAGCACTAACAGCAATAACAACCAAACCACGCTGCGATATTCCCATTGCAGCGTGGTTGCATTTGCCCAGCTTCCCCAATGCCCGGAAGATGCGTTGCTCAAATCTGATTCTTCCCGCGAAACAGCATTGGCAGCAAACGAGTATTTGCTTTGCCCGGCGCTGAGTTCGTAAACGCCAGCGGTATCGGCTTTGATCGTGGCGGTTTTCTCTCGCGTTGGCAGGTCGCGGCTTTTCTGTTTTGGATCAATCAGACGAACAGATTGAACACCAGCTTCGACCGTCAAGTTTGCATTGCCACCTAAAGGAATGTTGGCCTGCCGCAATCCCGGCGCAACGCTGGCTCGCCAATTCACCAGGTTCAAAATCAGAATCGGCCAGTTCGGCGTTTCTTGCAGCGTCGAAAGTTCAGGCCGTAACCGCAGCCTCAGTTCGTGCTGTCCGTTCCGGTCAATGTCCGTTAACAAGGCGATGTTGCCAGCCGTGATGATCGGAGCGCCAGGAATCTGTGAACTCGCGGCTCCCCAAACGACTCCGCCCAGCGACAATCCATCGGTTAACGGATGCGCTCGATCAACCACAAATGGACCTAAATAACTGCTTGCGCCAGCTTCGTTTAGAAGCTGCAACGTCCAGGCTTCAGCACCATCTGCCTGAGCATCACCCTTGTCTGTAATCACCAACTCCGGCCTTTCCG
>CAYLJQ010001007.1:0-2361 GCA_964383955.1 uncultured Heliomicrobium sp.
GTATGCTCTGTAGCTAAATTCAAAGAATGAATAGATTCTGCTTTTCTTGACGGCCATCCCACGCAAACCTAGAATCGCCGGGCTTTCAACAAAATCCAAAACGACAATTTCTACTACTGGAGAAGTTACGGCTATGCTGACTCGTCGCTTGTTACTATTCTGCCTTTGTCTTGCTGCGAGCATTTTCTCGTTGCCTGCCGCCACTGCAACCCATTCCCTGGATGAACGCGAAGACATTTTGAAAAAGATGGATGGTCGAGCGGATTATTTCGGCGAAATGTCCCGCCGTATCTGGGAATTCGCTGAAGTCGGTTACAAGGAAAACAACAGCGCTTCGCTGCTGAAAGCCGAGCTTCGCGCCGCCGGGTTTCAGATTCAGGAAAACATCGCCGAAATTCCAACCGCCTTTGTCGCGACGTATGGACAAGGCAAACCGGTTATTGGGATTTTAGGCGAATACGATGCCTTGCCTGGTTTGTCGCAAGTTGCCTTCATTGCTGAAAAACGCGCTCGCGTCGCCGGAGGTCCAGGCCACGGTTGCGGGCACAATTTGTTTGGCACGGCTTCGGCGTTTGCAGCCATCACTTTGAAAGAGTATCTGGCGGAAAAGAAAATCAGCGGCACCATCAAGTTTTACGGCACACCTGCCGAAGAAGGCGGTTCGGGCAAGGTGTTCATGGCGCGCGCCGGGGTGTTCAACGATCTGGATGTTGCGCTGGCCTGGCATCCCGGCGACGCCAACAGCGCCAGCCTGAAATCTTCATTGGCCAACGTCACAGCGAAGTTTCGATTTTACGGAGCCGCTTCGCACGCAGCAGCAGCGCCGGACAGAGGCCGCTCTTCTCTGGATGCCGTGATGTTAATGGCACACGCAGTGGATATGATGCGCGAACACGTTCCGCAAACCACTCGGCTGCATTACATCATCACCAAAGGCGGCGAAGCGCCAAACGTCGTGCCGGATTTCGCCGAAATTTATATGTATGCGCGGCATCCGAGCATGCCTGTGCTGGATGGCATTTGGTCGCGCGTCGTCAAATGCGCCGAAGCCGGTGCGCTGGCGACGGAAACCAAAATGGAGATGGAATTGGTGGGCAGTGTGTACAACGAACTTCCCAACGAACCGCTGGCCAAACTGATTGATAAAAATCTGCGGCAGGTCGGCGGCGTGAAATACTCGCCGGAAGAAACCGTCTTTGCGGAAAAATTGCGAACGACGTTTTCCCTGGAAGGCGCCTTGGCGATGGGCAGCCAGGAACAGATTCAGGAAATGGAAGGTGGCGTCAGTTCCGGTTCAACAGACGTTTCGGACGTAAGCTGGATTGTGCCGACCAGCGAATTTCGCACTGCGACGTATGTTCCCGGAACTCCCGGGCACAGTTGGCAAGCCGTCGCCTGCACGGGTAGCAATATTGGCCGCAAAGGGTTGACGGTTGCCGCCAAGACGTTGACGCTGACGGCGCTGGATTTGCTGAAAGACCCGAAATTGCTGGAGGCTGCAAAGGCTGATTTCAACAAGCGCCGCGCCGGGTATGAATACCGTTCGCGCATACCGGCCAATCAAAAACCCGCGCTGAATTATCGTGACAAATAAGGAATATCACTTCGTAGAGACGCATAATTTTGCGTCTCTACGACAAAACTTTGTCAGTTAGCGAAGCTGCCGAATTTCATAAATCCCAGCCAGCCTGTTCAGGTCGCTTCTGACCAATTGCCATTCGCGTTCGACACTGCGGTCAAAGCGGGAGTTTCTCATCAGCGCATTGATTTCGTCCGATTCGCGCATGACTTTTTCGACTTCGCGGCGGGTTTCGCGCCAGGTATCGCGGCGGTCGAATTCGCGGCGAAGTTCGTCCAGCGCGCGTTCCAACTCCCGGACTTGATCATTGATGTTGTCTTCGCGCCGGGTTCCGTTGGCGCGGCTGCGGTCAAGATTGCGGTCTATCATTTTCGTAAACGCATCGCTGCGTTCTTCGCATCGTTTGATAATTCGATCCACGTCGGTTTTTGAATAAAACCTTCCGCGCGCCCGTCCCTGAGCCGATGCCGTGGCTGTGAAAATCAATGCCATCGCAAACAAAGCAAAGATTGATGCGGAAATTCGTTTTGTAAGGGTCATAAATTCTCCTTCAGATCAAAAATATATTTCGCGCATAAAGGAGTCAGCGCGATTCAGTCTGTCCGATTCGGAAATACACCGGACATTGAACGCGGCTTAGGACGAAGTCAGTTGGCGTTTGGTCGAAAATTTATTCGCACAAGCTGACAGCAATTCATTCTTGGACTAAGGCATTTGGCTTGGCGAAATTCCACGTTATCTGGTAAAGCTTAGGTCAGCGGTATTTCTTACGGAATTGATTT
>CAYLJQ010001008.1:0-2359 GCA_964383955.1 uncultured Heliomicrobium sp.
GCGATACAGGGAGCAGGTGCGACCTGGCAGCTTCAACGAATCCCCATCACGAACTCACCAGATCGCTACCGCTGTCTGTACTGCTTGTTTGGAGGCGGCGACGGGAATCGAACCCGCGTATAAAGGTCTTGCAAACCTCTGCCTTCCCATTTGGCGACGCCGCCTCAAAACTCTGTCATTCATCATTTCACTTGCGCGGTCGTCTGTTTGGCCGCGTGATACGTCAATTCACCTGCTTCGATGGCCACCTTCAAACGATTTTGTTTCGGTGGCAGCGGGCACGTGGCATAGTTCGTAAAGGCGCATGGCGGATTGATCGCCTGGTTGAAATCCAGCGTCACTTTTCCGTCCTGCGGCTGATCGGCATATAAAAACCGGCTGGCTCCGTATGTTGTTTTGTTGCTGGTCAGGTCGCGAAAAATGATGAACAGGCGGCCCCCGGAATTTACTGGTTCCAGCGTGTGTTCCTGTCCGTTGAGCGTGAATTTCAGCAGGCCCGGGCTTTTGTATTTTTCGGTGTCGCCAATGATGTTGGTGATGAGGATTTCCCTGGGCTGTTCATACGGAAGAAAGTCGGCAGTGATGCGATACGATTTCCGGGCCGGATACCAGCGCAGCCCGGTGAAATCGCGTCGCGCCGCGCTGTTTTTGTCCTTCAGCCGAATGCCCCAGCGTTCACCACGTTTCAGCAGCAGAAAGCTCAGATCGCCGGCTTGAATCACGTCCGGCTTTTTCGCTTTGCCGGCCGCATCGGCCCAATCCGAATGCAGTTCCAGTTCGCGCACCGGCGTGCCATTGGCGGTGACAACCGCGCCTTCGGCCACGTGGAGCGTGACTTTTCCGTTGCTTAATTCAAACGAACCGAGTTTGTCTGGCGCTGATCCGGGTGGCAGCACAAAGTCGTTGACCGGCCCGGAGCCGAATTCATTTTGGCCTTCGCGCAGCCAGAACAGGCCGGAAACGGTCAGCCAGCCATCGTCGGCTTTCAGCTTGGCTTCGCGCTCTGCGCGCCATTTCTGAAGAGTTTTTTCGTACGAATCTTGAGCGTGTGCCGTCACGCACACGGCTGCCAGCAAAATTAAACTGGCGAATATGTGGGCGAGCGATTGGCGAATTTGCGTGGTCATTAGTTTGTGTTCCTTCTGAAATAAAATGTGTCTGAAATGACAAAACCCGCTGTTGGCGTGGAGCCTGACAGCGAGTTTCCTATAAAAAGTCTATGAATTGGACTTTTACTCCCTCAGATCAGTCTCCTTATCGCGCGTGCGACAACAAGCCGTACACATACAGCAACAACAAGGACAGCAAGCGGCCTTAACGCCGTGTTCTTTGCCTTGGAAAAAGTTGTTTGGTGTTGCTTGCATCTTCGGAAACCTGGTTTGAAAGTAAGTGGAAATGGGTCAATTACGCTGCAACGGGAAGCGTTTTTTGCTCCCGCGCAAAATATGCTGCTTGCAGTGTGCGTTCGTATTCTTCGGGGTCAATAAACCCCAATGCCTCCAGCTTCGCCGCAGCGGCCAGGGCGTCGTGGATTTCCTGGCGGCGTAAATATTCCGTCAGGTCCCTGAGTTGTGAACTTTCAAGGTTAATTTCGATTCCTTCTGGTGTAATGAGTCTTCCAATATTCATCGTATTACCTCCTTGATTGATCTTGTTCCCAATGCGTAACGGCGCTTGCCGCGTGAATTGGTTCGCTTTGTCACAAATCGTGGAAATCTTGTCGCGCTCTGGCAGCATTAGCTGGCCAGCCTTCGCGGCAATTGAAATTCGCTTTCGCGTCTTCGGGCTTCTTGCAGAAGCCGGGAAGCAATGGATTGAAATCGGCGCGCCAGCGTTCGCAGTGTCGCCACATCATCAAGCCTTTCCTTCAGCGTGACGGGCGGTTCTTCTTCAAAGGTTTGCAGCAAGCAGCCGACTGCTTCGTCCAGATCAATTCGGTGCTCCGTCTCGCCGCCAATAAAATCATCTGTAACAAGGATCAAATCCGCCTTGTCCTCACCCTTATCCAGCGCAAAGAAATAATGCGGCGGCAGCATTTCAGGAATGTGAAACTCAACCATTTCGTCCACGCCTGTTGTGGCCGATGAAGATACATAACGGTTTTGCTGTGCCCGTGATTGCATGGTGTTCATAACGTCACCTCCGAACCGTCTGCTTGCAATGGGTTCAGGCAAACGTGGCAAGACGGGGAACAGAGCCAGATTACAGGTGGCGGCGTCGAAAACATCCGTATGACAAATGCGGTCAGTGTTTCGCGTAAACCCGTTTGTCTTGCGGCTTTCATGCGGCGTCTGACGCGCTTGTTTGGAAATGCAATGACTTTTCCGCTCATCGTTTTTATCTCCTTTGGGGAAGGTAG
>CAYLJQ010001009.1:0-2359 GCA_964383955.1 uncultured Heliomicrobium sp.
CTCCACATCGCGAGGCAATTTGATTCCGGTTTCATCCATCTGGCTAAGCAATCGTGCAATCAAACTATGCGCATCAACGCCGTCAAACTTGGCTTTGTAATTCAGCACCAGCCGATGGTTCAGCACGGGCGATGTAACGGCTTTTACATCTTCAAACCCAACCGTAGGCCGTCCGGCCAGTAGTGCGAAGGCACGAGCGGCTTCGGCGATGGCAATGGCTGCGCGCGGCGAAGCTCCATAGGCAATGTAGCTTTTCACTTCTTCGGTCGCTTCCGACGAATCGGTATGCGTGGCAGCAACGATCCGTGAAATGTAACGAGAAACGGGTTTCGGCAGATAGATTCGATCCATCACGGCAAACAACTGCGCAAGCTGGTCGGCAGAAACTACAAATTCCGGCAAAGGCGCTTCGCCGCGTCGCCGCGTCGAAATAATCTGATCCAGCGTTTCGACATCCGCGCCGCCGACATTCAGCTTGAACAAAAAACGATCCAACTGCGCTTCGGGTAATGGGTAAGTTCCTTCCAGCTCAATCGGGTTTTGCGACGCCAGCACGAAAAACGGATCGGGAAGTTGCCGCGTTGCGCCAAGCAGAGTCACCGAATGTTCCTGCATCGCTTCCAAAAGCGCCGACTGCGTTTTCGGCGAAGCGCGATTGATTTCATCCGCCAGCAAGAGATTGGTGAATATCGGCCCGGCATGAAACTCCATGGAGCGTCGGCCATCGCTGTCACCTTGCAAAATGTGCGAGCCCAGAATGTCGCTTGGCATCAAGTCCGGTGTGAACTGCACGCGTTTGAACTGAAGGCCGAGCAGGTCGCCAAGCGTTTTGACCAGCGCGGTTTTGCCGACGCCGGGCAAACCTTCCAGCAGGATGTGGCCGCGGCTTAAAAGCCCGGCCAGCACCATTCGATGCAATTCAGGCCGTCCCAGCAAAATGCGGTCAAGCTGCGCCAGGATTCGGTTGGCAAGTTCGATTGCCGGATTGATTTCTTCGGGTTGGAGGATTGGATTCATAGCGTTTTAGAGTAGACAGAAGGCAGTAGACAGTAGTTTGAAGTTGTGGTCGAGAAATGCTTCTTTTTACTTTTCAGCTCAGCAATAGGCAGTGGACTGTTTCTGAAAACCTCAGCCTTCACACAGATTCTACTGTCTACTGTCTACTGTCTACTTCAGACAACTACTTTCGATCAAAGTATTTTTTCACTGCGCCTTTGTGTTTTGGCAAAACGGTTTGCGTGTAGGCCGATCCACCACCTGTGGCTGAATTGTTGAGCGCGCCGTGCGCGGCCAAACTGCCTTTCTGAACTTCCGGGGCCGAGGCGCTCAGGCCGACCAACTGGCTGTCCTGCAATCCGGCAACGGAACCCGGCGGCAAAGCTTTTTCTTTGAATTTCGCGTTGGCCTCGTCGGAACCTTCTGACCATTTCATCGGCGCGTCACCGCGTCCTCGACTAACATTGCCTTTACCCTTGCCATCTCCGTTCCCTTCGCACCATTGGCCGACAGCATCAGCGACGGACATCTTTTGAGCATTTTCCTTCAGGAATTTGGACAAGCCGGAATTGTCTCGTTTGTTGGCCGAAGCGCCACCTTTCAGCGAATTTGGGTTGATGTTACCGCGATTCATTCCGGATTTGTTCAGCTTGGAAAGTTGCTGGTTGAGTTTTTCTTTTGACTGGCCCAGCGCTTTGGCAACTTCTTTCATTTGCTCCGAATTCAACGAACCGTTTTTAAGGGCTTCCTGCGTTTCAGGAGAAAGCTGATTGGCCAGGGCTTCGTTTTCCTTCATTGCGCCTTGCATCATTGTCGAAAGCGTCTGCATCGCTTCGGTCATCGTTTTCGCGTCCAACTGGTCGCTTCCGGCCATCAAGCCTTCGGCCAGGGCTTCGGCTTTTTCAAGTTGCTCCTGCTTTTCAGCGGCAGAAACAGCGGCGTCTTTGGCGGCTTTTTCGACGGAATTGGCCAGATGATCCAGCGCTTCCCAGGTTTTGGCTGGGTCCTCACCCGCAGCGTCCGCGGCAAGTTGATCAAGTTTTTCTTTTAACTCTTCGGCTTTGGCTTCGCTGAGGATTTGTTCTTCTTTCAGGGTTTCGATCTGTGCGGCCAGCGTTTCGGCTTCCTTGCCGACATCCAGCGAGCGGCTGGCATTCACGGAAACATACTGGATCGGCAGCAGCAAACAAATGGTTGTGAACAGGACTGACAGCCCCATCAAGCCCCAGGCGCGTGAGCTTCGCCAGCGCAGTTTGGGTAGATGAACCGCATTCAAATGACTTTCCCAATTTCCAAGCGGTTGTTCGCCAGCAGCCATCAGCAAACCGCCATAATCGTTTTGGCGGTCGAGCAGGGAACGAAC
>CAYLJQ010001010.1:0-1945 GCA_964383955.1 uncultured Heliomicrobium sp.
CTTTAAAACCTTTTGGATGCGACTCTAATCAAGCGTTATGCTGTACTTGGGGAGCTAAATCGCTTTCTGAATGTAAATGGAACATATCCTATCCTTGGAATGAGCCAAAATACTCTGCATTTTATCGCGATGGCAACTTAGACAACGAAAGCAATAACAGGGTTTTATTTAATGTAGAAAATGATATGACGCAGCTAACCAACCTAGTTAGCTCATGCAATTATCAGGATCAAACACTAGCCTTCCCAAGCCTGACTGGACCGGCCGGGGCTCAAGAGCATGATTCTGGCCATCACAGCGCACATACAGAAGTCAGCTTTAGGTGTAAGATGACACCTTCTTGCGTAGCTACATGTGAGCCCTCACTTAGGCAGAATGCGACTTTTGAAGATGCTGCTGGAGTTACGTATACCCTTGGGTTATATCAACCTTATCATGTACCAAGAAAACAGCCAGCAATTGAGCCAGGAAGCGCTAGTGGAGCTAGCGTGACAAGTGTGTCATGTAAGGGTGGGTCTGGGTATGCGTTTAAGAGCTGCTTGTTTTCCGGTTGTACGGTCAATCTATCTGTAGCTTGGTCTGGTCTTACATTGACAGCTAACAGTAGTGACCTATGGTCTACAGCACATTCTAGAAATCATACCTGTAACTTTTCTGATGGAGCTGGTGGAAACACTAGCGGCGGCGGAAATGTTAGTTTCCAAACATGTAATATTCCTCCGATCAGCGGTTTTTGCGATCGTGATAGGTTTGTTTCGGCCGAAGGCGGGCTTTGTTGTAGAGCAACACCAATAATCATTGATATCTCCAGATATTGGGATTGGGCTCCAAACAGCGGGAATGGATATCATTTTACCGATGTTGCTGGAGGGGTAAGATTCGATCTGAACGGCGATGGGATCAAAGAACAAACGGCATGGCCTACAGCGACTTCTGAGAATGCCTGGCTGGCACTTGACCGTAATGGCAATGGAGTAATTGATAGCGGCAAAGAGTTGTTTGGCAATTTTACCGATCAGGTTGGCCCTGCGGGACAACAGATTCCTGTCGGCCAAGGGAATGGCTGGCAGGCTTTGCGGAGTTTGATCTAGGCAGAAGCGGCGGCAATGAAAATGGAATGGTTGATCGAGAAGACGCTTGGTTTCCTAATCTGCGGCTATGGATAGATCGGAATCACAATGGTATTTCAGAGCCGAGCGAACTGATTACCTTAGGCTCAATTGGGCTAACGGGTATCGAATTAACATACGATTCTCAAACCGGCTGGACGGATCAATATGGCAATGGCTTTAAGATTCGATCCAGGTTCAGATGGGGCGATCAAAACGATGGAGAATTTTTCTATACCGAATGGTTCAAGGATGCCTGGGATGTGTTTCCTTTGTGGATCCCTTGAGGATGAACTTTCAGAAACCTTTTGAAAAAAGCTCGCGCCGAAAATAATCAGCGCGAGTTTTTGTTATTGCTCTGAAGATTTCGCCTTCACAATTGCCATCAGCGTTGAATTAGGCGTTTCTCCCAAAAGCAAATGCATCGTGTTCTGAGAAAAAGTCTGCTTCTCGTCAGTCAGGCGCTTGGATAAAACCCATTTGACCATCACGGCGTCCGCTCGCGAATCGGCAGGAACCAGAACACTGACCGTCGTGGGAGAACTCAGATTTCCTGTTTCGTCGGCAGTGACAGAGGTTCTGGTTGCAATCCCGACAGCCTGAGAATCGGTAGGCTTTCCATCGGCATCGCGGATGGTAATCATTGGCTGAATTTCCAGCGTCAATTCGTTGCCAAGCCTGTCGTCGCTGAGTTTGCTGATCAGCGCAAAATCCAGTTGGGCGCTGCCGCCGTCAATCCGCTGAGAAACCACCGCCATGGCCAGATGTTCTGGCAGTTCCGCTTTGTCAATCAATTGTTTTTGCTTCCAGTCTTCGTAAACCTTCATCAAACCGGG
>CAYLJQ010001010.1:1955-2358 GCA_964383955.1 uncultured Heliomicrobium sp.
CAAACCGGGATGCGCAAGATTTTTCCCATCCTGAGCAGACGCGGTCGCAGAAGCAACCAGCAAAAACGCGATGGCCACT
Source organism: uncultured Heliomicrobium sp. (assembly GCA_964383955.1). Lineage (GTDB taxonomy): Bacteria > Acidobacteriota > Blastocatellia > RBC074 > RBC074 > RBC074. Next base: position 2,035 of record CAYLJQ010001010.1, read on the forward strand.
AACAATGACTTTTTGAGCATAAGACTTCTCCTTGGATTGAATGAAACAGGACTCTCTGTCACGCAGAGCATCATAGTCCCGGCACCAGGGTCAGGCAACCGATTAAAAAGCTCCCCCCAACGCAATCCCAGCCTTCTTGCAGCCGTGACAGCGCGCATCGTACAATTTCCCATCGTTTCAAGTGCTGAATACTTCTCCTGAGACCATTGTTTTATGCGTATAACAATTTTGGCGCTTGCCGTATTGGTGGGTTGCGGCTGGCTGGTCGGTTGCCGCTCTTCATTGTCGCGTTCAAATTCCAATGACGATAAATCGCCGGTCATT
>CAYLJQ010001011.1:0-2357 GCA_964383955.1 uncultured Heliomicrobium sp.
TGCTAGCGGCTTTCGCTACTGGCTCTGAGGGGACCACCTACATCACTGGTGCAGGGGCCGCGACCACGACGGGTTGCGGGGCTGCTGCCGCTTCTTTCTGTTCATACTCTGCACGATCTTCGGGACTCATTTGAGATAAGAGCTCCGCCATCAAATCAAGATTTGCGACATCTCCCGTTGCTTCCGCCGCTGGTGCCGGAGCCGCAGATGCAAAGAAGTCATCAGGGACTGCCATCTTTACTTCATCAAGCGCAGGAGCCGCCGGAGCATCGCTGTGGTGGGCTTTCTTTTTGCCGGTGAGTTCTTCGAGAGCGACAACCAGTTGTTGCTTCAACTCCGCCGGATCCCAGGGAGTATTTTCGCCCTTTTGCAAAGCAGAAATACGCTTTTTCAACTCATCGCCAGATTGAAGTAAGAGCGAAATCACATTCGAGTTCACCAGTGCGGGATTGGCGCGAAGTTCTTGAAGTAAGTCCTCCATCACGTGAGCGAATTTGCAAAGATCTGGAAGGCCGACGGCGGCCGCTCCGCCTTTGACGGAATGGGCGACACGGAAAATCTGCGAAAGATCTTCAGAGGCTTTTTCTCCAGTCTCGAGGCTCATCATGCACTCTTCGTAAGATTCGAGAAGGAATGCTGACTCGTTCAAAAATTCCATTTGAAGTTCAGCGAAAAAAGAATTGTCTTCACTCATGAGTGACTCCTGTACATATTAAATCTGACGTTTTTTTATCGGCAAACTGGGAATCAAACTTGGCGGCCAACTTCTTGAAAAGACTGAAAATGTCCCTTCGTCTGGGGCTGGGTAAACATGTCAAGATTTCCTGACAAGTCGGAGCATTCCAAGACTCACTGTTCGGCTGTTTAATTGGAGTGTGTCATTCTGAGATTGAGAATTTTTTAACAGAAAAACATCCGAAAATCGCTCAAGTACACGCTCCAAACCATCGAAAAGAGAGGGGTGCATCGAGATATATATGAAAGGCGCAAGATCATGAGCGAAATGAATAAAAAAGCTAAAGCAGGACAGTACTTAACATTCCAATTGCAAGCCGAACAGTACGGCGTACCGATAGAAACAGTTCGTGAGATCAACCGCGTGGTTGAAATCACTCCGGTGCCTCGCACTCCTGAGTATGTAAAGGGCGTGATGAACCTTCGCGGTAAAATCATTCCTGTTGTCAATTTAAGAGTGAAATTTGCTATGGAAGCTCAAGAGCATACTCGGGATACTTGCATCATCGTCTTGGATACTGAAATCGGCCAAGTAGGAATGATCGTGGACTCAGTGAAAGAGGTTGTGGACCTCACTGACGGTCAAATCGAGCCTTCTCCAGTCCTCGGTAACGAAGACACAATGTCTTTCGTTCGCGGCATGGGTAAGGTCGATAATCGCGTTATCATCTTGGTGGATATCGTATCAGCATTCTCTCATGAGCAATTGACTGGTATGTCTCACATCACTCAAGAAGCTGCTTAATCAATAATCTCGACGGCGCTGTCGGCAATCGCCTCAGCGTCGAGTCCGTGTTTCTTATAAAGGTCCAAAGCTGTGTAAGCGCTTTGGCCGAACTCTCCGCGTACACCCAAAGTATGGCCTTTGAAAGCCATGCCCTCTTCAGCCAACGCGTGACACACCATCTGACCTAGGCCGCCGATGATCTGATGATCCTCGACCGTGACAAAGGTATTGTTGGTTTTTGCCAGGCACTCTTCCAGCAACGCCATGTCTAAATGATTCAAGCAAGATGGATTCAAAACCACCGCCCCGATTTTATGATTCACTAGCTCTTTGGTTGCCTTTAAAGCTTCTGGAACCATCGAACCCGCAGCAATCAGAGTCACGGCATTTGGGAACTTGTCGGTGTTATCGAAAACCACTTGGCCACGACCGAGTTCGTATTTCAATCCCGCCGCGTAAGCTTTCGGGAAGTTCTCACGACCCAAGAAGAACACATACGATGGTGGAACTTTTCCTTGGCGACGAGCTTCCGCTGTTTTGCGAACCGCTTGGTAAACCAAGGCGTCCGCTTCTTCGCTGCAAGTTAGTGCGTAAGTTTCAACATGCGGGATCGACGCGAGCATCGACATATAACTCAAGCTTTGATGAGAAGCCCCATCCGCCGCATCTTGAAATCCCGTGTGCGAGAAAATCGCAATCACGGGAGCTTCCGACAACGAGCCCATGATGAAAGGCAATGCGCCCTTAGTTACACCAAACTGGGCAAAAGTATCGACGACAGGAATGTAGCCGACTTTTGAGAGACCAGCCGCTGTTGAAACCATGTTGGATTCAGCAACACCGACGTCGATGGAGTCATTTGGAAACTCTTTGCGGAAGGCCGCTAAGCCTGTTG
>CAYLJQ010001012.1:0-2348 GCA_964383955.1 uncultured Heliomicrobium sp.
TGATCATTTTGATTCGATACCCGAATTCACGCGCCAGCTTGATGTCCAGATCGCTGATTTCCGTAATTCCCTGGCGATAGATTTTTTCGACTTCAATCGGAGCCTGAAACGCCAACGAAGAAAGAATCGTGATTTTATAAACCACGTCGCGGCCTTCTATGTCGTCGCTGGGATCGGCTTCAGCGTACCCGGCGGCCTGGGCTTCGGCCAACGCGTCAGCGAAAGTTTTCTGCTCGCGCTCCATCTTGGTCAGAATGTAGTTGGTTGTTCCGTTGACGATTCCGGCGACGCGCGAAACTCGATTGGCCTGCAAACCACGTTGTAAAGTCGAAATCAGCGGAATGCCGCCGCCGACAGCCGCTTCGAAAAAGATCGTCACATTGTTTTGATTGGCCAGCGCAAAAAGCTCCGGCCCGTGTTTGGCAATCAGTTCCTTATTGGCCGTGACAATATGTTTGCCGCTGGAAATGGCGCGTTTGACGACTTCATATGCCGGATCAATTCCGCCCGCGACTTCGACCAGAATTTCAATGCTGGGATCTTCGGCCAGCTTGAATGGATCCTGATTCATTTCAAACTGGGAAAAATCAAAATCACGTGTCTTGCTGCGGTCGCGCACTGAAATGGCGCGAATGTCGAATTGCGGATTGTCGCGCAACAATGCGACGACGCCTGTGCCGACTGTGCCCAGGCCAAAAATGCCAAGAGTTGTTTTTGTGCTCATAAGATCGAACTTCTGCAGATTTCAAAATTGCGGTAAGGAGGCCAAAGCTTAACTGCCGACTTCGGTCTATGCAACAGATGTTTTGACTGCAAGCCGTTCAGCCGTCACACGTTCAGCCTCTGCTGTCTGGTAAGGCGAATGTTTGACACTTTTGGCTGAGGTCAGCTACTTTGAGTGGCAAATCGAAACGATATTTTTCAGGGGAAAACGATGAGGACAATTTTTGAAGATACGGAAGCCAATGCTCGCGCAGAAGAGGTTGGCAAAGATGCTGGGAGTAAGGCTTTATTGCCGGTGTTATGGCTGGTGACGCTGGCGTTTTTGATCGGGACCTGGGGCGTGTATCGTTGGGCAAATTCGCGGCCAGCTCCTATGCCGCCGCCGCCGCCGGTTTCGCTTCAGGACTTAAAACAGGTCGGCACGGTGTATTCGACGTTTAACGGCTTTGTCCGCGAAGGCAAATGGACTGAAGCCGAAGCGATGCTTTCAACCGCCGCACGCCAGAAATTGACAGACGGCAATACGACGTTGAAGGACAGCTTGCTTGGCAAGTTCAAAGACCTGAAAGTTGTGCAAACCGACGGAACGCCGGATATTGATCGCACTGATCCGAATGCGTTCGTGCAGTATTTTTTGTATCAGCTTACTGACGAACAGATGACCAAATCGGAAAGCAAAATTATTCCCCTGGCCCTGATCATCGAAAACGGCAAAATCGTCCTGAATAACTGGGAAGAACCCAAAACCGAAGAAAAGAAGTCCGAAGACAAAAAAGCTGATAACAAAAAAGCCTGATACCACCAGCGGCAGAAGTTTGCGAATCGTCAAATTTCTGCCGCTTATTGTTTCCGGTTCCGGCTCAAGGGAATAAATGCCTCGCATTCAGCGTTAAATCGTCGGGCGAGCATTCGGCAAAACTTCGAACCGTCCAACAACATCATCTGACGAGGTGCATTATGCTGAAAATCATCATTGGCTTGGGAATGTGCTTGGCTTTTGTGTGGGCTTATTCCGCGCAATCTCCGAAACAAGCCGAGAAAGCAAAGCAGAAAACAGAACAAAACAAGCAAGAGAAGAAAGCAGGGGAAAAGGTTGTGAAGAGTGAAGAAGAGTGGAAAAAGGAATTAACGCCAATACAGTTTTACGTGACGCGCCAAAAGGGAACTGAGCGCGCTTTCACGGGCGAGTATTGGGACAACCACGAAGATGGCACATACGTTTGCATCGCTTGTGGCCAGGAATTGTTTAGCTCAAAAACCAAGTTTGAATCCGGCACCGGCTGGCCAAGTTATTGGGAGCCGATTAACAAAACCAATGTCGCCACACACGAAGACAACAGCTTTGGTATGCAACGCGTTGAAGTGTTGTGCAGCCGCTGCGATTCCCATCTCGGCCACGTTTTTGCAGATGGTCCGAAACCGACCGGCCTGCGATATTGCATCAACTCGGCTTCGCTGAAATTCGTCAAGAAATAATTGGCAAAAGAACTTGTCAAAGTGTTGCTTGCAAGAAAAAGGCTGCTCGAAAGAGCAGCCTTTTTCTTGCAAGCAAGTTTCGTGATTTCGGTTTTTACCGGTCGCGGTTTTTAATCAGGTGATATAGCGCGCCGCCGCCGCCGCCAACC
>CAYLJQ010001013.1:0-2343 GCA_964383955.1 uncultured Heliomicrobium sp.
GGCACCGGCTGCGGGCGCGGAGCATCCGGCATTATGCGGCGAAACACCATCAACGCCGCTCCGGCCAACGCAAAGAAAATCCAATCGGCAAAGACCGCATACCCCACCAATTCATCGTACCGATTCGAAATGGCAAAAACCGCAGCCAAAATTCCTTGCAGCAGAATTGCCGCCGTCGGAGTTTGAAAGCGCGGGTTGAGTTTACCGATAAATTTGAAAAAGACGCCGTCGGCTCCCATCGCGTAATACACACGCGGAGCCGACAGCAGCGCCAGATTCATAAAGCCGAAGGTCGAAACAACGATCAAAAAGCTGATGGCTTTGGCCCCGAATGGCCCGGCCAGCTTAGCAGCCACATCCGCCGCAGGGGTTTCCGTTGCCGCCAGAGCTTCCGCGCCCAGCACGTGAACATAAGCAAAGTTCGCGCTGACGTACACCGCAATGACACACACCACGCCAATCAAAATCGCTCGCGGCAGATTTCGCAGCGGGTCTTTTACTTCTTCAGAAACAAAGTTCAGGTTTTGCCATCCGCCATACGAAAACATTGTCGGAACCAGCCCGGCAAAAAACGCCGAAAGCAGGCCAAAGTTTTTTAGATCAGGCGGCGTCATTGGCTGGAACGTAATGCCGGATTGTTTGGTTAATAGAAACGCTCCGACGATCAGCGCGGCAATCGCCAGCGTTTTGCCGAAGGTGATGACGTTGATCAGAATCGCTCCGGGTTTGATGCCCAGCGCGTGAAACGTTGCCAAGCCCAACAAAATGGCAATCGCCACTGGCGTCACCAGTTTGCTATCAAATCCGAAAAGCGGTTGCAGGTACTTTGCAAACGCCACCGCCACACCTGCGGTCGCGCCCGATTGAATGATGAACATCAGCGACCAGCCGTGCAAAAACGCCACCAGCGGGTGAAAGGCTTCGCGGAAGAACGCGTATTGCCCGCCGACTTTCGGCATAACCGTGCTGAGTTCCGCAAAGACAAAAGCGCCCGCCAGCGCAAACACTCCGCCAGCAATCCAGACCGACAAAATCAGAAACGGCGTTTCGACTTTCTGCGCGACGATGTACGGGTTGATGAAGATGCCGGAACCAATGATGCCGCTGATCACAATCATCGTGGCGTCAAAAAGGTTCAGTTTGCGGGCGAAGGTTGAAGAGTCGGGGGTTGGAGATGGCACTTTCGCGTTTTCCTTTTTGACTATAAAGAAGCCAATACTGCCAGCATCTCATCGTGAACTTTGCCGTTGGTGCAGAGCAAACTTGGTGTGTGATTGTCGAATGCGGAGCCGTCCAGCTTCGTCACACGGCCTCCAGCTTCTTCGATGATCACCCAACCGGCGGCCACGTCCCAAGCATTCAGGCCTTTTTCCCAAAAGCCTTCCATCCGCCCACAAGCAACGCAGGCCATATCAATTGCGGCGGCTCCAAGTCGGCGAACGGCTTGAGCGTGGTTCAGAAATTCGCGCCAGGCGGGCAAGTATTCTTCCATTCGTTCGCGCACGTCGTAGGGAAAGCCGGAAACCAGCAGCGCCTTTTCCAGAGTTTCAATTTCGGAAACTCTGATTTTCTCTCCGTTGCAAGTCGCGCCAGAGCCGCGTTCGGCGGCAAACATTTCATCGCGGCTGGGATCGTAAATCACGCCGGCAATGGATTGGCCTTTGTGTTCCACGCCAATCGAAACCGCGTAACACGGAAAGCCGTGCGAAAAATTCGTTGTGCCGTCCAGCGGATCAATGATCCAGGTGTATTCGTCCGATTCGTGTGAACTGACGCCGCTTTCTTCAGCCAGAATGCGGTGCGTTGGGTAATGCGAAGAGATGAGTTCTTTGATGTGCCGCTCACTAGCCAGATCGGCTTCAGTGACCAGATTGATGCGGCCTTTGTGTTCGATGCGAAAGCCACGCGCAGCGAAATCCTGCAAAATGGCTCCGGCTTCGCGTGCGGCTCTGATAGCTAATTCAATCATTGTTAGGTTACAGGTGTCAGGTGACAGGTGCTAGATGTCAGGTAACAAGTTTCAGGATTTGAAGTGATTGGGGATTATCAACGGGTCGTTGAAAACTGACAACTGCACCATAAACCTAAATCCTATCACCTGAAACCTGACACCTGATCGCGGCGGCTAATAAAGGAATCATCAATTCGTGATGCCCTGTAATGCTGTAGCCTTTGCCTGCGCCACCCGCGACAGGACGGCGAACGACGTTCGTCGCCGGGCGGTAATGCTGAATGAAATCAAAGTTGGCTGTTGTGAAATCCGTCAGCGAATGGCCGAGATTTCGAACGACTGTCACGGCTTTCAGGAAAATTTCCGGCAACGTCACGGCTGAGCCTAGATTC
>CAYLJQ010001014.1:0-2333 GCA_964383955.1 uncultured Heliomicrobium sp.
CTGGACAGCTTCCGCAACAAGGAAATCGAAGTCCGGGTTCTCAAAGTCAACAAAAAGCGCGGCAACATTGTCCTGTCTCGTAAGGTCGTTCTCGAAGAATCCATCAACCTTCTGAAAGATCAAACTTTCAAGGACCTGGAAGAGGGAATTATCAAAGACGGTCAGGTCAAAAACATCACCGAATACGGTGCGTTTGTTGACCTGGGCGGAATTGACGGCTTGTTGCACATCACGGACATGTCCTGGGGACGCATCCAAAACCCGAACGAATTGTTCAAGGTTGGCGAAACCATCCAGGTCAAGATTCTCAAGTTCGACCGCGACAAAGAGCGCGTCAGCCTGGGTTACAAACAGTTGATCCCGGATCCCTGGGCGACAACGGTGGAGCGTTATCCGGTTGGCACGCGTGTTAACGGCAAAGTCGCTTCGGTTACTGATTACGGCGCATTTATCGAGCTTGAACCAGGCGTTGAAGGCTTGGTGCATGTGACCGAAATGAGCTGGTCGAAACGGGTGAAACATCCGTCCAAGCTGGTTGGCGTCGGTCAGGAAGTCGAAGCCGTCGTGCTGGAAGTTGACCAGAACAGCCGCCGTATCAGCCTGGGCATCAAGCAGATCGAGATCAATCCCTGGGATACGATCAACGAACGTTATGGCATTGGCACTCGCGTAAAAGGCCGCGTTCGCAATCTGACCGATTTTGGCGCCTTCGTTGAAATCGAAGACGGCATTGATGGTCTGGTTCACGTTTCAGATATTTCCTGGACCAAGCGCATCAAACATCCGAGCGAAGCGCTGAAGAAAAACCAGGAAGTCGAAGCCGTAATTACGGCGATTGACATTGATGGACGCCGGTTGTCGCTTTCCATCAAGGATCTGGAGCCGAATGCCTGGGATCGCTTCTTCGACACACATCGTCTTGGCGATGTTGTGACAGGCAAGGTCACACGATTTGCCAACTTCGGAGCATTTGTCGAACTGGAAGACGGCATCGAGGGCTTGTGCCACGTTTCCGAGTTATCGGAACAGCACGTTGAAAAACCCGAAGATGCAGTCAAGGTGGGCCAGAAATCGCAATTCAAGATTCTGAAAATGGATCGCGAAGCGCGAAAGATTGGTCTGTCGGCGCGCGCAGTTGGCAAAGACGAGCCGATCATTGAAGTGCGAAACTATTCTTCAAGCGACACCGGCATGGCTGGATTGTTTGAAGTTGCGGACTTCAATCGTGGCGGCGACGAAGGTTCGAAGAGTTAAGCGCTGGCGGTTTACCAGTGCGTTTTGATTGTCAGTGGTCAGTAGTTCTTGGTTTGTTGTCTGAAGTACCGGGATTCGTCGGACGTAGGCACTGAATCTTCAGCTACTGACCACTATTTCCTTTTCCGCTCAGCCTCTTTTGCAGTTATGAAAAGAAGTACCCTGACCTGGATCATCGTTGGCGGAGTTGTATTGCTTTGCGCCTTTTTTATCGGGCTGTTCGCCTTGATGGCAATTGCGACAGACGACGAAGGTTTTTTTGCCGGCGGCGGAGATCGCATTGCGGTGATCCCGGTTGAAGGCGTAATTGACGATGGAATGGCCAAAACGGTCAACCGGTATTTGAAACAGTATGGCGATGATTCGCGTGTAAAAGCGATCATTTTGCGCATCAACAGTCCGGGCGGAGGAGTTTCCGCTTCACAGGAAATCCATCGCGAAGTCGTTCGCGTGAAAGAGGAAAAGAAGAAAAAGGTCATTGTTTCAATGGGAACTGTTGCGGCATCCGGTGGTTATTACATTGCCGCTCCTGCGGATAGAATCTTTGCCAACGAGGGAACCATCACGGGCAGCATCGGCGTGATTGCCGAATGGTTGAATTACAAAGACCTGGCCGAATGGGCCAAGCTCAAGCCGGTGGTGTTCAAGAGCGGAAAATTCAAAGATACAGGTTCTCCGACCAGGGAATTGACCGACGAAGACAAGCGGTTTTTCGAGGAACTGGTCATGGAGCTTTATGGACAGTTTGTTGGCGCTGTTGCCAATGGCCGCACAGGAAAAGGCGCCCAGGAAAATCTGCTTGATGAAGAAAAGGTGAAAGCCCTTGCGGATGGCCGGGTTTTCAGCGGAACGGCGGCAGTCAAAAACGGCCTGATTGACGAGATAGGAAACTACGAAGATGCCGTCAGAGCTACGGCCAAGATGATTGGTATCAAAGGCGACCCTCAAATAATTACACCGCCGAAGCCCAAAGAAGGTTTCACGTTGTTGGATTTATTTCTGGGCGTAACGAAGTTGAGCGAGCTTTCGCCAAGTCAGTTGCCGAAACATTTGTCTGATATTGACACCTCAGTGAAGTT
>CAYLJQ010001015.1:0-2333 GCA_964383955.1 uncultured Heliomicrobium sp.
TATTTATGTATTTTTCCGACCGCTTTGAAAAACCGAATCCGTTCCAGGCAGATGTGATTGTGGACGTTGATTCAGTGATGGAAAAGAAACTGGACGGATTGCTGGGCATGGTTTCGCAGTTCTATGAAGGCGGCGCGAACGGCACGGCGGATTTGCTTACCAAGGACCCGGAAAAACAAAAGCAGCGGTGGGCCGTCGTTCGCCAGCGCTTTGTGGATCGCCAGAAAAACGTCGCCGACAAATATCGCAAGAACCTGGAAGAGTGGTACGGCAAAGACCGCGCCGCCAAAGTTCAATATGCCGAAGCCTTCGAAATTTGCGAATATGGACGCAGGCCAGACAAGGCTGAGCTAAAAGTCTTGTTTCCGTTTTTCAATTGATGGAGTGGCTTGGAAGCTAGAACCACAGAACCGTTTTTTCACCGCAGAGACGCAGAGTGTCGCAAAGGATTCGCAGAGGACTTTTGTCATCTCTGCGCAACCTCAGCGTTCTCCGCGCCTCTGCGATGAGTCTTTCCACCTCCTTCATCTTTTTTGCTTATGAAAAGATCGCAACTTGTCATTACGTTGTTGTTGCTTGCTGTGGTGCTGGTCGCGGCGTTTGTTCTGCGCTTTGCCTTTGCGGCCAGCTTTGGCGCACTGCCGCCGGTCGCGTGGCTGGGATTCTTTCTGATTATCGGAGCTGCCGGACTGGCACTGGTCGCCTCGGATTCTTTGCGAGAACGGCGACGCGTTATTGAGGCAATGGCTGAAGCCGAAATGCAACCTGCCGAAACCAAAGCCAAAACCGTTGTGCTGCCGCAATCACTTGGCGCGGCGCTTGATCCTGATGGTCCGCCGTATCCGCATCCGGTGATCAATACGGCAACCTGCATTGGGTGCCACGCCTGCGTGGATGCCTGTCCGCACGACGTGTTGGCCATCGTCAACGGCAAAGCCACTCCGGTCGCCATTGAACAGTGCATGGAAGACACCAGTTGCCAGGTCGAATGCCCAACCGTGCCGAAATCCTGCATTGTCATCAACACCAACAAAAAGATTCCCGAACGCAAAGTTCCAAACCGCGACCCGCAGTTTATGACCAACGTGCCCGGCGTGTATCTGATCGGCGATGTTTCCGGTGTTCCGCTGATCAAAAACGCCATCAACGAAGGCGGCTCGGTGGTTGATCACATCGTCGAAGACTTGAAGCACACGGGCAAAAACGGAAACACCGATTACGATGTCGCCATTATTGGCATTGGCCCGGCGGGGTTGTCGGCGACCGCGCTGGCCAAACAGCGTGGTTTGAAATACATCGCCATCGAACAGGATCAGGTCGTCGGCACAATCCAGCAAACATACCAAGCCGGAAAATATGTGTACTTCAACCCGGTGGACAAGGCGGTCAAGGGCGGAATCAATCTGGCAGGAGCAGGCGCAACCAAAGAAGTGATGGTTGGTTCCTGGATGGAAACTATTAGGTCGAACGGCTTGATCATCAACGAATACGAAAGCTGCAAAAGCGTCAAAGCCGCAGGCGAAACTTTCATCGTCGAAACCGATCAGGACAAATCCAAACGCAAAATGCAGTACAGCGTTCGCCGCGTGATTCTGGCCATCGGCAATCGCGGCACTCCAATGAAGCTGGGCGTCCCCGGCGAAGATGCAAAAGTTGTGGTGACGGCGACCGAAATGGTCATGCCTGCGTTCTGCAACAAGTGCGGTGAAAAGCGCGTCGGCGATAACCGGTTCTGCCTGAACTGCGGCCAGAAATACGTTCCCAAGCTCAAGCAAACTCCGGCGTTTGAAGACGACAAGGTGAAATACAAACTGACCGATCCGAACGATTACAGCGGCAAACACATTGTCGTCGTCGGCGCGGGCAATTCCGCCATCGAAGCCGCTGTTGACCTGGCAGCATATCGCTCCGACGACGGCACGCAGCTTACAGGCTGGCGCGACAACACCGTTTCGCTGGTCATCCGCAGCAATCTGAAAGGTGATTTGAAGCTCGGCAACAAGATGCTGGTGTATGAATGCATTGACGAAGGAAAAATCACGGCGTACTTCGGCCAGACCATCAAGGAAATCACGCCCACCGAAGTTGTGCTGATGAGCGCTCGCGAACGCGACGCTAAGACAGCCAAGGAAACCGCGCGCTTTCAAAACGACTATATCTTCGCGCTGATCGGCGGAGAAAAACCGACCAAGTTTCTGGAAAGCATTGGCATCAAAATCGGGTAAATAAAATTGGAGCGCTTCGTATTAGTCCCAGCCAAGGGAGAACGCTATGAGTAATTCAAAATACGACATAATTCTCAGCCAAAACGAGCAGCACAGCATCCGTAAACT
>CAYLJQ010001016.1:0-2330 GCA_964383955.1 uncultured Heliomicrobium sp.
GGCGGAGCAGACGCAAACGAGAATACGCGTCGCCGCTTGCTTCCCTTCTCACCGGAGACCGCTTCAACGTCGGAACCAGCGAAAGCATTGACCGTAGCTGCCCAAAATGGAAGCGCTGCCACGTTGCTTTCCAGCACTCGAACTTCCCACTTTCCTGGGAACCGCCTCCAAACTTCACGGGCAATTACGCCTCCAATTCCACGCCTGCGATATCTGCGCATAATAAAGAACTCCGCCATGTCCCAGATTTCCGGGTCACCGCTGATCAGCGAACCTTTCGACACCAGCACGAACCCTGCAAGGTATCCGTCTACCTTCACCAGGAATGGAAAGCGGGTTTCCTCCTGCCAGTACAGCGGTAGCCACGGATAGTGAAAACGTCCATCCGGCTCGATTGTCAGGTTAAGAAACTCGCTGAAGTCATACGCGTACAGTTGCAACAGATTCGCCAGCACTGGCTCCTGCTCTGGCGTTGCGGAAACTACTTCAACTCCTGGTGGTAAAGAGTTTGCAGGGTGCATAAATGATTCCGAAAAACGGATTTAAGCTGTTGCGACTTCGCCAACTGTCGCAGGCGATTCTGCTCGCTTGAACTCCAGTGCATCATCCTTGATGGAGCCAAAGCGAATCATCAGCGTGTCGAAGAAGTAATTCTGGTAAAGCCGCCACGGGAGTTTGGAACCTTGCCGAGGAAACTTGTCCATAGCGCGTTGGATGTATCCCGATGTGAGATCAAGCAGCGGTAAGTCTTCGACCGTCGGATCACTCAACCGCGGCACGACTTGCTGATAACCATGCTTGTCCATGTAATTGAGCAACCGGCAAACATATGCGCAAAGCAAATCTGCCTTCAGCGTCCATGAAGCGTTTGTATAGCCGAACACAAACGACAGGTTTGGCAGGCCGGTCAGCATGCAGCCTTTGTAATTGACCGATTTGTTCAATTTCACCGGCTGACCATCTACGACCAGCGAAGCGCCTCCCAGCGCAATCAACTCCAACCCCGTAGCCGTGATGATGATGTCGGCGTCCAGATGTTCGCCGGATTTCAACTTCAGGCCTGTGGGTGTAAAGGTGTCAATCAAGTCGGTGACGATGGAAGCTCGTTTTTCGCGCAGCGCAATCAGCATATCGCCGTCGGGAACCAGGCACATTCGCTGATCCCAGGGGTTGTACGGCGGCGTAAAGTGGCGATCAACATCGAAATCCGGGCCAAGCTCTTTTCGCAACTTATCCTTGATCCATCGCTTCACCAGTTCCGGTCGCCGCTGGGACAACTGGTAAATCAGCATTCCAAACAGCGTGTTTTTTAATCGCGTCAGCATGTAAACAACGCTTTCAGGAAAGATACGGCGCAGCACATTGGCGACGGCATCCGAAGACGGCAGCGAAACCATGTACGTTGGCGAACGTTGCACCATCGTCACGTGGCCAGCCGTTTCGGCCATCGCCGGAACCAGCGTCACGGCAGTGGCTCCGCTGCCAATGACAACGACGCGCTTGCCGGTGTAATCCAAATTCTCAGGCCATTTTTGCGGATGAATGATCGTGCCCTGGAATTGTTGAATGCCGGGAAAGTCCGGCGTGTATCCAGCGTCGTAGCTGTAATATCCGCTGCACATCATCAAAAAGTTGCAAGTCATGATCGAAACTTCGCCGGTTTGGCTGTGGCGACTTTCGACCGTCCAGCGCGCGGTTTCGCTGGACCACGAAGCATTGACGACTTTCTGGTTAAAGCGAATCTTTTTCTCGATGTTATGTTCGGCGGCAGTTTCGCGTATGTAGTTCAAAATCGAAGGGCCATCGGCAATGGCCTTGGCGTCATGCCAGGGTTTGAATTTATAACCCAGTGTGTACATATCCGAATCCGACCGTATGCCGGGATACCGAAACAAATCCCAGGTGCCGCCCATCGTCGAACGGCCTTCCAAAATGGCCACGCTCTTGTTGGGGCATTCGCGTTGTAGATGACACGCCGCGCCGATGCCCGAAAGCCCTGCGCCGACAATCAAAACGTCTACATAATTTGAGGATTGATTTGACATAGTTGATGATCCGATGAGTTTAGTCCGTTTCAATTCAGTTCCATTCCGCGGCTGGCCTTTGCTGCCATAACCAGGCGATATAAACCACCAACGGCTTTCCACACAACCGCATCCGCCCACTGCATATGATCAAAAAGCTCTTGAATCGTCTGTGCGTTCATCTATCAAATTCTCCCGCGTTGCCGGATGTAGCCGTATCGTACTGCAAGTTCAGCTAGTTGTTCGAGATCCCACTTCTTCTCCGCTTGGACATTTTCGCACACGAGTGACGGCAAGTCCGGCAGA
>CAYLJQ010001017.1:0-2322 GCA_964383955.1 uncultured Heliomicrobium sp.
CGGGCTGGCTTCTTCGTAAGTGAAGCTGGTCATTATTCGCCCAGGCTTTAAGCAGTTGGTAGGTTTTTATGGCTAGACAAGCACCGTTAAATCGGTTCCGCAATATTGGAATTATGGCGCACATTGACGCCGGTAAGACGACAACTACCGAGCGCATACTGTTCTATACAGGCGTCTCTTATAAAATCGGCGAAGTCCATGAAGGCACTGCCACGATGGACTGGATGGAGCAGGAGCAAGAGCGGGGAATCACAATCACCTCCGCTGCGACAACCTGTTTCTGGAAGCGGAACGGTGATGAATATCGCATCAATATCATTGATACTCCTGGCCACGTGGATTTCACCATCGAAGTCGAGCGCAGCCTGCGCGTGCTTGATGGAGCGGTAGCGGTTTTCGACGCTGTTGCCGGTGTGCAGCCTCAATCCGAAACGGTTTGGCGTCAAGCCGATAAATACAATGTTCCGCGTATCGCTTTCATCAACAAGATGGATCGTCCCGGTGCTGATTTCGATCACGCGGTTGACACCATTCGCACTCGTCTGGCAGCCAATCCCGTTTGCGTTCAAATACCCATTGGCGCTGAAGATCAATTTAGCGGGATCATTGATCTGATTGAAATGAAGTCTCTTGTCTGGAGAGACGACAAGATGGGATCGAATTACGACACTGAAGAGATTCCAGCAAGTATGGCCGAAGCCGCAAAAACGGCTCATGACAAGATGGTGGAAGCCATCGCCGACGCTGATGACGAAATCGCGATGAAATACCTGGAAGGCGAAACGATCAGCGGTCAAGAGATTCGTGCTGCTCTGCGGCGTGGTTGCATCGCGCTCAAGCTTGTCCCGGTTGTTTGTGGCACTGCATTCAAAAACAAAGGTGTTCAGCCGCTGCTCGACGCTGTTATTGATTACATGCCTTCGCCAATTGATATCAAGGCGGTTACCGGAGTAACTCTGAAGGGGGAAGAGGTCGAGCGTCCGGCAGATGATAAAGCTCCGTTTTCAGCGTTGGTCTTCAAGATTATGGCCGACAAGCACGTTGGTCAGCTTTCGTTTGTCCGCATTTACTCAGGCACTTTGAAGTCAGGATCGTATGTGCTGAATTCCACGAAAGACAATAAAGAACGTGTTGGCCGTATCATGAAGATGCACGCCAACAAGCGCGAAGACGTGGAAGAGGCATACGCTGGTGAAATCGTGGCAGTGGCTGGTCTTAAGCAGGTGACCACTGGCGATACGATCTGCGTTGAATCGAATCCTGTGATTTTGGAAGAGATGGAGTTTCCGACACCCGTTATTTCGCTCGCCATCGAGCCGAAGACCCGTCAGGATCAGGAGAAACTTGGTATCGCAATGGGCAGACTTGCCCAGGAAGATCCATCATTCCGCGTGACTACTGATCAGGAAACCAACCAGACGATCATTTCCGGAATGGGCGAACTCCACTTGGAAATCATTGTGGATCGCTTGAAGCGTGAATATGGCGTCGAAGCCAATGTGGGCAAACCTCAAGTCGCTTACCGTGAAACAATCAAGAAACCTGCCAAAGCTGAAGAGAAATATTCTCGCCAGACAGGCGGTCGCGGTCAGTACGGCCACGTCGTTTTGGAAATTGAGCCGAACGAAGCTGGAGCTGGCTTCGAGTTCGTCAACAAGATTGTGGGCGGTGTGATTCCTAAGGAATACATTCCAGCCGTTGAAAAAGGCGTACGCGAAGCCCTGGAAGGCGGCGTCTTGGCCGGCTACGAGTTGGTAGATATTAAAGTCACTTTGACTTTCGGCAGTTACCACGAAGTTGACTCGTCCGAAATGGCGTTTAAGATTGCCGGCTCGATCGCCTTCAAGGAAGCTGTTAGAAAAGCTAGTCCGGTACTTCTTGAGCCTGTAATGAAGGTCGAAGTGGTGACGCCCGAAGATTACATGGGCAGCGTGACCGGTGACCTTAATTCTCGTCGCGGGCGAATTGAAGGAATGGCTTCGCGCCCAGGCACACAAATCATTACTTCCATGGTTCCGTTAGCGGAAATGTTCGGTTACGAAACCGATTTGCGTTCGATGTCGCAGGGCCGCGCTGCCTCGACAATGCACTTCCATCGTTACGAAGAAGCTCCGAAGAGCGTCAGCGAAGAAGTGATTGCGAAGGTGCAAGGCGCCGCCAAATAGTTTTTTAATGCCGCGAACGATGTGAGCGCGGTTAATTTCGGCGGAACAGTTCCGCGCACTAAATTCAAATTTCAACTCACTGAAACTCTAGGAGCGATAATTATGGCGAAAGAGAAATTTGACCGAAGTAAGCCACACGTCAACGTCGGGACAATTG
>CAYLJQ010001018.1:0-2322 GCA_964383955.1 uncultured Heliomicrobium sp.
GGTTTTTTCCTGGTCGAATTCATCCCTAAACCCTCTCAATAATTGGAGTTTCAGTTGCTTTCGGCGGTGTAATTGATAACGTGAACGATCTGAATATTGGTGTCTTCGATTTCAATTCTTTGGGGGCTTATGCTTACAATTCGCCAGTGGGTGCCCACCTTGCCGCCTTTTCTGACGGTGTGGATTTCGGTTTCGTCAGCCTGCGATTTCAGCACGGCGGTCATTCCGCTTTTGGCAGTGAGCAATCCGACGTATTTGTAAGGTGGAGGAGGAGGCTCGGCCACATTAAACGGAAGCTGGTTAGAATACAAGCTTGCATCGCCTTTACTGCGAACTTGCACCCCAGGATTTCCCCCGCGTTGAATCGCCTCGGCTGAAATCTGAACTTCAATTTTGTTTGCATTGACGAATTTGGTCGGAAAAGGGCGACCATCAAAAAATGCTTGCGCGTCATTCGGCATTTTATCGCCCAGCACCGTCATCACAAATGCACCCGTTCGTCCAATCTTTCCAGACGGATTCAACCCGGTCAGCATAATCGGCGGTGGCGGCGTCGGCGAAGGCGGTGGCATTGGTGGCAGCGGCTTAGGCGTTGGAGGCGGCGGGTACACAAAAATATTGCGCCCAATTCCGTCAGAAGTTCTGTTTCCCAACCAGACGAATTCCAATGGCTGCGTAATAATCGGAGCAGGTTTTTCTCCGGGATTCAGTGCGCGTGGCGTTGGGCTTGGCGCAGGTGTTCTCGTCACACTGGCATTTCCTGCCCCCGCCGGACGCGGAGCCGGATCATCGCCGGTAAAAAATTGCAGGTAGACGGTTCCTACCAGCACCAACCCGAGCACACCAAGCAGAAGCCTTTTTCTGGTTTCGCCGGAATCTTTGCCCGAATCTTTGTTTGTCGCTTTCTCTTGGCTCATCTTGCTACTTTTCGAATCTCAACAGGTGAGATTCCGAAAACTCCTCTCCTACTTTTCACTGAGTCTTTTGGGCCGAAGCTTTCTGGGTCCCTTGCTCAGGTTCGGCTGTTGCATCCGCTTTGTTGGTTGACGATTGGGCAACAGGTCTATTCGTTTCTTTGGTTTCTTTTTTGTAAGGCGATTGGAAATACGTATCCATTTCGATTTTCAGCGAAACCGGCACGGCTTCCGGCGAACTCAACTGCAATTTCTGCGAACCGGATTTTTGTGCTTCGCGGCGGACCTTGTCCGATTCACCCTGAAACGTTAAGGCGTTAATGACTAAAAATTGCCTGCTCCGTTCCAGGTCATAAAGAAACTTTCTCAAGTTCGGATATTCGCCAATGATGTTGGTATCAATGCCCAGAACCGGATAAATTTTCTGCGTGTCGTTTTCCCTGCCCGATTTTTGCTGAATTGGCTGGCCGTTTTCATCCACCAACGGCTCCGCTTCAGCCACGCGATAGGTCGAATCCCCTGTCAGCACGCCATATTTTTTGCCGAGCGCATCAACTTCGTTGATGATTTCCGTCATGCCGCGTTCATCCTGCTTCAAATACCGGTCGAAGTCTTTCAGGCTGGCCATAATCAGTTCGGCGTTTGAGGCTTGCTTCTGACGCTTGGCTTCATCCGAGTTGGCTTTGTCAATTTGCGAACGAATCTCTTTTTCACGCTCTTGCAATGCGGTCAATTCTGACTGAAGAGGCTGAATTTTCGAGAAATAGTAAAACGCCACCACTCCCACAAAAACCAGCGCAGCAACCAACGCGACGACTTCGATTAAACTTAATCGGCTTCGCTCAGCAAGCTCGCGCGCTCTGGCGGAAAATTCCCTGACATTTAGGCTTTGGCGCAAATTCATTACTTTCCACCTCCTGCTTTTGCGCTGGCAATCTGATTTCCGACACTGGCATTTGCAGCCGTACCGGGCGGAAAGTATTCAACCTTCAACTCAAACTCGATTTCGTCCGTCCCATCAACCGTTTTTTTGCTCATCGGGATGACTTTGAAACGATTAGTTTCGTGAAGGCGGTTGATCATGTTGGTTACGTCCTGCCCCGTTTTGCCAATTACCGTCAAAGTCAGTGTTGCAGCATTTAACGTCCCATCGAACGCTTCCTCGCGTTCATTTGGCAAAATTTGGTTCACGGCAACCCGCAACACGCGGACTCCAGCGGGCAAGCTGCGCTCTGTATCGCTCAGCAACTGTGCCCAGGAAAATGAACGGCGCGCAATTAGTTCGTTGGCTGCCACCAATTGCTTGTTTTGCTCTGTCGAAATCGTGACATTGGTTGTCGCAGGCTTGATTACTTTGACCTGGCTTTCCAACCCCTTCACAATCATTTTTTGATTAGAAACAGAATTG
>CAYLJQ010001019.1:0-2317 GCA_964383955.1 uncultured Heliomicrobium sp.
CGGCCTGTTTATAGCTTGGCCAGTGGCTTTCCTCCAAGCTCCGTTAGGAGCGACCTGTGGCACAGGTCGCTCCTAACGGAGCTTGGAATTCCTGTTTGCCGTTCAGCTATAAACAGGTCGCTCCTAACGGAGCTATCACAAAACCGAAGTTTGTCGAACGTTGACGATTTGCGCAACAGCAAATTGCTTGCTCCGATTGTTTCGTCAGGTTAGATTCCCGGCCTCAGATTACAGTGCAGTTCCCCTGACGCCTATGAACCGAAGTCAAAACACCGCCACGCCACGCAAAGACCATGTTTTCATCAGCTATGCTTTTGAAGAAGCCGAGTTCGCCAATGGGCTGAAAGCTGATTTGACTGAAGCAGGCATCAATTGCTGGCTGGACACGGAACGCATCAGCGGCGGCGACATCTGGCCGGAAGCTCTTGGCCAAGCCGTTGCGGATTCGTTCGCGGTTGTACTTGTTGTGACTCATCTGTCGCTGCAACGTCAGTGGGTGAAGGATGAAATCCTGAGCGCCAGAAACAACGGCACAAAGATCATTCCGCTGATTCGTGAAAAAGGCGCGGCGGATCAGACGGGCTTCCTGCCTCTGCGAAGTTACCAGTGGATCAGCATGCTCGAAGGCGATGATTACACCGCTGCGTTGACCAAACTGGTTGTCAGCTTGCAGAAAATTCGCGCCGAGGTGAATCCCGAATCCGATCCTCAGCGCGAACAGGCACTGGCGTATCTGGACAATTTGGAAGTCGAAAACCTGCGCCAGCTTTACACCGCCATGACCAGTCGTTCAGAGCAGCAGTTCAGGCATCGCGGCGACCGGCGAATGAAAGTCGAATTGTTGCCGGTGGGCAAAGACGGTTCGTTGCAGCCGAAAAAGGAGGACTTCCCCGATGCCGTCGAAGCCATGCTGTCAGTTAAACGCGCTGCGCTGTTGGGCGAACCCGGCGGCGGCAAGACGACGGCAATTTTGAAACTGGCGATGGAAATGGCCGTAACCGCCAGGCAAAACCAGCAAGCGCCGATTCCTTTGTTTGTGCCTTTGCGCGAATGGACGCTGGCGGATCAATCGCTACGGGATTTCATCGCTTCGCAAATTGGCGAGTTGAAACCGTACCTGAATTCCTTGCTTCAAGGACGTGCCGCATTGTTGCTGGACGGGTTGAACGAATTGCCCGTGGATCAGCGCCGCAGCAAATACGATCAAGTTTGCCGTTTCATCAAAGATCATCACGCGTTGATGGCCATCGTTTCCTGCCGCAAGGAAGATTATCCGCCGGAACTCGGTTTCGATCAGATCAACATCGGCCCGCTGGACCCGATTCGCATTCGCCAGTTTGCCGAAAACTACCTGAAACAAGTTGGGCGACCGGAATTGGCCGATCCCTTGTTTTGGAAACTGGCTCCGCCAAAGGCTGAAGGAATGCTTGCAAAGTTTTTGGCACAGTTCGGCGACAAACTGCCCGACGCCGAGCATGTTTTCTGGGTGAAAACGGAATTGCCGGATGGATTTCACTGGGGTTGGGAATGGGATGATGAGGAAAAAGACAATTTGAAATGGAAACACTGGGTTGGCCAACGCGATGACGATGCGGGGTTGATGAAGCTGGCTGGCAATCCATTTATGCTGAATATGCTGGTCGGCAATTTTCTAGCTGGCGAAGGCGAGTTGCCCAAAAATCGTGGAGAGCTGTTCAAAAACTTCGTGCTGAATCGGCTGAACCGCGAACTTGAAGACGAACGCATTCTGCCAGAAGAAATGACGCCGTTGACCGATGCGTTGTCGTTGCTGGCTTTTGAAATGCAAAGCCGTCGAGCCAACTCGGATGAGGACGAGTACAGCGGCGCGTTGACCGTGCTACCCAAATCCGAAGCCGCCAACTTTCTGGGCGAAAACCATCCGCGATTGTTTTATCTGTCCAGCGGCGCGGGGCTGTTGAACACGGACGATCCTGTGCGGTTCACGCATCAACTGTTGCAGGAATACTTTGCCGCCCAACATCTGGACGCCAGGTTTCAGGCGCGGGATTTGAACGCTTCTAAAATGTGGCCGCCTGACCGCTGGTGGAAGCGAACCAATTGGGAAGTTGCTGCAGTTCTGTTCACCGGGTTGTACAACAACGATTGCACCGCAGCCGTCGAATGGATTGCAGAAGCCAATCCCGAAGTCGCCGCTCAATGCATTGAACGCAGCGGAGTCGGCGAGACGATGAATGTCGCCGCACGCGAACGGTTGCGAGAAGAGTGGAAAAAACGGCTGGTAGATTTGAAAGGCGAACCTGAACCACAAGCACGAGCCGCAGTCGGACGTGCTCTG
>CAYLJQ010001020.1:0-2314 GCA_964383955.1 uncultured Heliomicrobium sp.
GCCACACACACAGTTGAAGACTAACCAAAGAGCACAATCATGTCCGACCTTAAACGAAGGAGAAGTATTATGTTGAAGGCAGGTCTATCCTTACTTGGTCTTATCATTCTGTTTGTTGTGGTTCCCATTCCGAAATCGCTGAGGAAGTATCTCCCTTACCAGCAGGCCACGATCACCATTGACCCAACCGTCAGTTATCAAACCATGCTTGGGTGGGAAGCCGTTGCGCAAGCGGGGCAGATTGCTGAAGTAAACGCGGTGACGAACAAGTCGAATGTCAATCCGGCGTTTGCGAATTACAAGAATCAGTTATTCGACGCCGCTGTTAACGATCTGGGGCTGAATCGGCTGCGATTGGAATTGCGAAGCGGCTTGGAAAACTCAGTGGATTATTCCGATCGGTACACCAATGGCCAAATCTCGTACAACGACTGGAAAGCGCGCCGCTACGAAATCATCAATGACAACAACGATCCACAAGTCATCAATCCAAACGGATTCAAATTTTACGAACTGGATTTCAACGTCGAAAACGTGGTGATTCCCGTTCGCCAGCGCCTGGCGGCCAGAGGCGAAAAGCTGTATTTGAATCTGAACTACGTTGATTTTGGCCCTTCGGCATTTGAACACAAAGCCGCGCCGGAAGAATACGCTGAGTTTATTTTGGCAACGTTTCTGCATCTGCGAGACAAATACGGCTTCACGCCGGATGCGCTGGAAATGATCCTTGAACCTGACACCAATGCTGATTGGAACGCAACCCAGATTGGCAATTGTATTGTCGCCGCTGGAAATCGGCTGCGCGCAAATGGATTCAACCCGGATTTTGTCGCGCCGTCCTGCACCAGCATGTTTAATTCGTTGGCTTACTTCGATCAGTTGATTCAAATTCCCGGTGTGGCTCAATTTGTCACGGAACTTTCCTACCATCGGTATGCCGGAGCAACCAGCGAAGCGTTGCAGGGATTCACCAGCCGAGGGGCGCAATATAAAATTGACACCTCGCATCTGGAATTGATCGGTGCAAACCAAAATGATCTGCACTCTGACCTGACGATTGCGAACAATTCCTCCTGGCAACAATTTACGATCGCATTTCCGCTGGGAGGCAATGACGACGGCAGCGCTTATTACGATGTTGACGACAGCAATCCCAACAACCCGAAGTTAATTATGGGCAGCCGTACGAAGCTGTTGCGGCAGTATTTCAAGTTCATTCGCAGTGGTGCGTTGCGCATTAAAGCGAATAGCAGTTCCGACAGCTTTGATCCGGCTGTGTTTGTGAACACGGATGGAAAATTTGTCGCTGTGGTCAAGACCTTTGCCGCAGGGAATCTGACTTTGCAGGGATTGCCAGCAGGGACCTATGGGGTCAAATTCAGCACGCCCGGCCAGTACGATGTTGATGCCGCAGATATCACCATCGGAGCCGGCCAGTCGTTAAATACATCCATTCCTGATGATGGTGTGATTACGGTATACGGCAAATCTGCGCCAAGCGTGATTTCGGTTGATGCCTCCAGCTATGCGCGGGCGAGTTCTCCGGGGCAAATTGAAGCGGCTTTCGGAACAGGGTTTCCAGCGGCGACAAATGTCGCGGTTTCGGCCAATTCGACGCCTTTGCCCACCAATTTATCGAATGTTTCGGTGCGCGTGAATAATGTTCTGGCCCCGCTGTTTTTCGTCGGCGTAGGCGGAGGGCAGGGAGCAGGAGCTTTTCAAATCAATTATCAGGTTCCCTATCAGACCTCGCCCGGTTTGGCGAAAGTCGAAGTGCTGAACAACGGCGCGCCGGTTTCGACAGGCTACCTGATTGTTGGCGGAGTCGCTCCTGGCGTTTTCACAATTTCAGCAACGGGCAAAGGACAGGCTGTTGCCATCAATCAGGATTTTTCAGTGAATGGTGATCCGGCACAAAATCCGGCAGCGAAACCTGAATCGCGCGGCAGGGTGGTGACGTTGTTTGCCAATGGCCCCGGCGGGCAGTTCATCAATCCGGCGAACAGCCAGGCATTGACGCCGTTATCCGGCGCAGCGACTCCGGCCAGTCCAATTTATGCAACGCAAACTCCGCCGCTTGTGACCATTGGCGGCGTGCCTGCGACTGTGGCATTCAGCGGACTGACCCCAGGGTTTGTCGGGTTATGGCAATTGAATCTGGTGATTCCGCCCAATGCTCCGGTCGGCGCTTCTGTGCCGGTAACGATCAAAATGAACCGGCGAGTCACGAACTTAACGACGATCTCAATAAATTAGGGTATTTAAGAAGGAATCACGAAAATCGAAACGGGTGTCATCTCAATTCAGTTTGACC
>CAYLJQ010001021.1:0-2309 GCA_964383955.1 uncultured Heliomicrobium sp.
GGTTACTTCAGGCGATTAACGTACGGACAAACCATGTTCACACCGTTGTCGTGGCTGATCGCAAACCTGAAGCTGTGATGGACACATTCAAAGCCTATGCTACACGGCGTATGACCGAAGCCGGAGTCTGGCAACGCGGTCAGAAGCCCTGGTCTAGGCACGGCAGTACGCGCTGGTTGTGGACGGAGCGCAGCGTCGAGCGAGCTATAGATTACGTGCTTAACTGTCAGGGCGATGAGTTGCCGAACTTTAATGAGTGGGATAAAGACTGAAGTATCGGTACAGTACCGCGCGCCTGAGCAAGCGGCAGTCTGGGCGAGCTACTGGCTGGTTTAGAGTGGCCCCGCTTGCTTACGCGCGGTACCGATCAAGGGAGAAAACAATGATGGAAAACAGCTCGAAATTATCACGCCGGGAATTGATCTTTCGTGCCGGAGCGGGATTTTCTGGCTTGGCGTTGGCTTCGTTGCTGGATAAGGACGGATTGCTGGCGGCAGAGCCGGGACAGCAGAAGCGCGTCAATCCGTTGGCTCCGAAAGAATCGCATTTCAAAGGCAAAGCCAAATCGGTCATCTTTTTGTTTATGTACGGCGGTGTCAGCCACGTAGACACGTTCGACCCGAAGCCGGAACTCACCAAAAATCACGGCAAGCCGATGAACAAAGGGAAAGTGGATGTCTTTTTCGGCAATCCCGGAAACTTGATGGCTTCGCCGTATAAATTCAAAAAGCACGGACAGTCGGGCATTGAAGTTTCGGAGCTGTACCCGCACATCGCGCAAAAGGTTGACGATTTGTGTTTGGTTCGTTCGGTATACACCACCAGCAACAACCATTCGCCCGCGATCTTTCAGATGAACAGCGGCAATATGCGACCGGGGAATCCAAGCCTTGGGTCCTGGGTGACGTATGGACTGGGCAGCGAGAACGAAAACCTGCCGAGTTACATTGTGATGTACGACTGGCGAGGCGGCCCGATTGGCGGCGCGCCAAACTGGGCTTCGGGCTTTATGCCTGCGGCGTATCAGGGAACATCGTTTCGTTCGGGCGGAACTCCGATTGCGGATTTGAATCCGCCCAAGTGGGTTGATCCGCATTTGCAGCGGCAGGAAATTGATTTTGTCCAGAAACTGAACCAATCGCATCAGGCAACGCATCCGGGCAATTCTGATTTGGATGCTCGCATTGCTTCGTATGAACTCGCCTTCCAGATGCAGACGCACGCGCCCGAAGCGATGGATTTGTCCAAGGAATCTGATGTCACCAAAAAGCTGTATGGCATCGGTGACAAGCCGACGGACTATTTCGGCAAACAGTGTTTGATTGCACGGCGAATGGTTGAACGTGGCGTGCGCTTCATTCAGTTATACAGCGGTGGAGGCCACCAGCAGGAATCTTGGGACGCACATTACGGCTTGCATGAAAACCATTCGATGCACTGCGCCGAAACCGATAAACCGATGGCGGGATTGATCGCCGATCTGAAAGCGCGGGGCTTGCTGGATTCGACACTGATTGTTTGGGGCGGGGAATTCGGTCGCATGCCGATTTCGCAATCCGGCATCGGGCGCGATCACAATCCGCACGGCTTTACGATGTGGTTTGCCGGAGGCGGCATCAAAGGCGGCCAGGTAATTGGCGCGACAGATGAATTTGGCTATAAGGCGGAAGTCGAGCCGTATTCCGTTCATGATTTGCACGCAACAATCCTGCACGCCATGGGACTTGATCATCGCAAGCTGACGTACTACTACGGAGGGCGCGAACAACGGCTGACGAACTTCGGCGGTGATCCGGTGCTGAAAATGTTTGCTTGAAAAGCTGTTCGGGTTTTCAAAACAAAAGGGCGACTGTTTGTGACAGTCGCCCTTTTGCGTTGGATTCAGCCAGTCTGTTTACTCCGTCAGCGTTCTGCTTGCAGCCGAACGTAACTTAAAATCCAGGCTAAATGGCCGTAACGCGCAAAGTACATTTTCTTGCCCGTCAGGTTCATTTCCACTGCAACTGCGCGAAGGATTTCAGCACCGGCAATCAGATTTTTCGGTGTGAATGTGTTGCGCACCGATTCGACCTCACGTTCGGCTTCCTGTCGCAAAGCAGCATTGGTAATCCGCGAAAGATCGGGATTCAGTAATGCTTCGGGGTCGGTGAGCGCTCGGTTGTGAAAGCTGATGATGTCGTTTGCCGTCAATGGCGTAAACGAATGCCTGTCTTCGGGGTGAAGCAAAGTCGCCAATGCCCAAACAATTCCGCCCGAAAGATACACTTTGCGGCGATTGAGCAAGCCGGGTTTTCTGGCGATTTCGGACC
>CAYLJQ010001022.1:0-2308 GCA_964383955.1 uncultured Heliomicrobium sp.
ATTTGTCGCGAAAGGTTTTGATGCCAATCTGCAACGAGCGACGAGCCCAGACTTAAGTCAATATCGCATCATTCATCTGGCCACACATGGAGTTCTGGATGATAAGAACCCGGAACGGTCTGCGGTGGTGTTTTCGCTTTTCGGTAAGCAGGGGAAATCACAGGAAGGGCATTTGTGGTTGTACGATATTTACAACTTGAATTTGCCTGCGGAATTAGTCGTGCTCAGCGCCTGTGACACCGGTCTGGGCAAAGAGTTCAAAGGCGAAGGTCTGGTTGGACTGACGCGCGGATTTATGTATGCCGGAGCGCCGCGTGTGATGGCCAGTTTGTGGAAAGTGGAAGACAAACCGACTGCCCTTTTGATGCGTCGCTTTTACTGGCATCTGTTAAAAATGGGATTGCCGCACGCGGCCGCACTCCGGCAAGCGCAACTGGATCTTTCTAAAGATGGAACTTGGAATGCGCCCTATTACTGGGGGAGTTTTGTCCTACAGGGCGAATGGAGGTGATTTGAGCTAGACTTGCCAGTGTTTTGCAAGTTTTCTTTTCCCGACTTTGATCTTTAACTGAGCCTTTCAGTCAGTTTTTTGACTGCCCGCCGGAACGCAGATAGAATTTGGGCGCTTAAAATTCACACAAACATCTGCGGATATCGAACGGCATGGCAAATACTCCCCTGACCTCTGAAAACTTCGAGTTGCTGCTGCTCAGTCTTAATTCCGACCGCGAAAAAGCCGGAGAAGAACATGAACTGCTTCGACAGAAAATGCGGGAGTATTTCGCCGCGCGAGGCTCCGCGATTGCCGAAGAGTTGGCGGACGAAGCCATGAACCGCCTGGCGAAAAAAAATGCCGAAGGGGAAGAGATTCGTGATTTCTACCGGTACAGCTATGGATTGGCGCGATTGATCTGGATGGAATCTTTACGAAGGCCGGAAAACAATTCCTTGCCAGTTGATGAAACGACTGGCCTGTCGTTTGTGTCTCCTGACTTTTTGTTGACGAAAGAAGACAACGCCCGATACGTGTTTTGCATTCGGCAGATAACGGACGAGGAAAGAAATCTGATAATTGAATACTGGGATCACGAAGAAGAGTTGCATTATGAAGCCCGTAAACAACAGGCAGTGCGGATGGGAATTTCGCCAACTGCGTTGAGGATTCGAGTCTCAAGAATCAGAAAAAAACTGGAAAATTATTTGGAAAATTATCAGGACAAGAAAGAGCCAAAGACGAAATGAAATCAACCATCCAGACACATAATGCTGAGGAAGCATTTTAATGAGCGATTTTTCTTACAATTCCGAACTGTTAACCCGCTATTTACTGGGCCAACTACCCGAAGCCGAGCAAGATCGGCTGGAAGAAGAATACTTCTGCAATAACGAAGTTTTTCTCGCGCTTTTAGATGCCAAAGACCAATTAATCAGTAATTACTTGAACGAAACGCTGACCGCAGAGGATCGAAAACAGTTCGAGCGGCATTTTCTGACGTTGCCTGATCGCAAGCGAGAGGTTGAGCTTGCCGCATCCTTTCGTTCGCCTCTACCGAACCAGCGCTTGGTAACAAATCGAATCACTTCAGGCGTTAAGCCTTCCAGGAAAGGTGGCGCCCCCGGTTTTGGAAAAGCGATTCGGCCATGGATTTTGGCGACTGCCGCCATGGTGGTTTTGGGTTCCTTGGTTGCGATACAGATGACGAAAAAAGCATCTTTGCCAATTCCGTCTCTGGAGCAATCCGCAAGCACTTCTATTCCTGCTGGGCAACCTATGGTAACGCTTTTTTTGAAGCGAACTGCCCAACGAAGCTTTGGACAAGACACAACTGCAAAAATCGGCAGAGAAACTCAAACCGTTGAATTGCAGCTTGCGGTGAGCGAGGAAACGTTTCCCAGTTATCAGGGAAGTTTGTACATTAAAGGCAAGGAAGGTGAAGTTTTTTCCGATGATTCGCTCCACTCTGTGAAAGATGACGGTGGAACTCAGGTCGTAATCTGGCGAGTTCCCACAGCAAAGCTGCAAATAGAAGATTACACAGCCAGCCTGAAAGGAATTGTTTCCGGAAACCCTCCGACACGAATTGGCGATTATGATTTTGGGGTGCGCTACCAATCTTCAGAAAATGTTCAACAAGGCAAATAAATCGTGAAACACTTCTTGCCTTACAGTCACTCCCAAGTAGAAAAGCAAATTGACAAAAATTCAACAGCGTCCCCAGCCGTTAGGATGTTTGTCCTGACTTCGCTTGCATCACAATTTTTTTACTTTGCAGCCATCAGGTTGCAGAACTGAAGTTGATTGGGATGC
>CAYLJQ010001023.1:0-2305 GCA_964383955.1 uncultured Heliomicrobium sp.
TAGCGAACGAAATTGCCTGCATTGATTTGCAATGACTGCGCAAATTACAGATTGAGGCAATTTTTTTACCGCTTGATCACCGTGCTGATTGCGACTACGCTTTGCGCTTGAATCCCCTCTATCTCACAAAACTCTGGAAACGATGAACACAGACTCGACTGCTCGTTTAGCCTCGATCCACTATTCGACAACGCCGCCGCTTGCCCATGCGGCGGATGGAATTATTTCAACCCGACAGCTCGGCGCGCTTTATACGCCTGAAGAGACGGTTTTTCGCGTTTGGGCACCGACCGCCAGCAAGATGGTTTTGAATCTTTACGCTTCTCCAACCGGCGGCGAAGCAAAGCGCATTTCCATGTCCAAGTTGGAAGATGGATGCTGGGAAGCGGAAATCACCGGCAATCAGCTTGGGGTTTATTACACGTATTCAGCGGACGGAGACGATCCGCGATTTGACCCCAGCTGTGAACTGCTTGATCCATATGCCAAAGCCGTCACCAATTATGACGGGCGGAGCATTGTTGTTCACGATGAAACGCCCGTTGCTGATCGTCCAACCTTTCCCATGTCCGAAGCGGTGATTTACGAAATGCACCTCCGCGATTTTACGATTGATCCGGATTCGGGCGTTCAGCGGCGCGGCAAGTATTTGGGATTGACTGAACATGGCACACATCTAACCGGGCGGCTGGATGTAACGACTGGTCTGGATCATCTGGTTGAACTTGGCGTCAATGTCGTTCAATTGCTGCCAATTGGTGAGTTTCACAATCAAAAATCCGAAGATCAGTATGGTTGGGGTTACGACGCTGTACATCATTTTTCGCCAGACGGCTGGTACGCCACAGAGCGTTTCGATGCTCGCCGCGTCAGCGAAGTGAAGCGAATGATTGACGCGCTGCACCAGCGAAACATTCGTGTCACCTTGGACGTGGTTTTCAATCACACCTTCGAAGCGACCGACAAAGGCCGCATTTACAGTTTTGACGGCCTGGTTCCGGGCTATTACTACCGGATTAAGCAAGACGGCAGTTACTGGAATGGGTCAGGTGTCGGCAACGAGTTTCGCACCGAAGCGCCCATGGTTCGTCGGTACATCATTGATTGTCTACGGCATTGGGTGAACGAATACAAAATTGATGGCTTCAGGTTCGATCTGATGGGATTGATTGATCACGAAACCTTGCGGTTGATCGCAGACAAACTCCGAGCGATTGATCCGCACCTGCTGATTTATGGCGAACCCTGGGCGGGCGGTTCGACGCCCATTCAGATCAACTGGAAAGGAACACAGCGCAGCCAGGGCTGGTCTGTGTTCAATGATCATTATCGGGACGCGCTGAAAGGCAATGTCTTCAACGCGCGCGAAACAGGCTTTACCCAATCAGGCCATCATGTTCACGGCACCAAGCTCGGCATTCGCGGCGCGATTGACGATTTCAGCGATTCTCCACTGGAAGCAATCAATTACGTTGAATGCCACGACAATCATACGCTTTGGGATCGGCTGAAAATCAGCACGATTGATGATGCCCGCATCACCGACGCAGACCGCCGAGCAATGGACAAGCTTGCTGCTGTTGCCATTTTTACTTCGCAAGGAGTTCCGTTCATTCAAGCCGGGCAGGAATTTCTGCGAACCAAAGGCGGCGACCACAACAGTTATGACAAACCGGACGCAGTGAACATGATTCGCTGGCGCGAAAAGCTGGAACACCGCGACGTGTATGAATACTACCAAGGCCTGATCGCGCTTCGCCGGGCGCATCCTTTGTTTCGGCTGGAAACTTCCGCCGACGTTCGCCGCGCCGTAAGGTTTCTGGATGAACATCTGAAGTTGGACGTTCCTGCTGGCTGTCTGGCTTATCTGGTTGAAGATGTAACTGGTCAGGACGAATGGAGCTATGCCTTGGTCATTTTGAATTCCAGTGCTCGGCTGGCCAAGTTGGAAATTCCGGAAGGAGATTGGCTGGTTTTCGGTGATAACAAGCAGGTTGGTACAGCCGCCCTTCGATTACGTTCTCAGCTTATGCTAGATGGCCGAGCAACCGTTGCGTCTAGAAGCGCATTAATTCTGGGGCAAGTGCGCTGAGCCACCTTTTTTCCGTCAGCCATTTACAAATAGCGACTTATTTAGATAATGCAAAAACATAGCAATTCAGAAGTATAGAGAAACCATGGTTTTGATCGGAGTGCTTTGCTTTTTTGGGAATTCGTCGTTAAAAGGCCAGGCAGAATCGTAACTTATCCGTCAAACCTGCTGATGCGTTCTACATATCTACCTCAGGAGAAGACCTAAAAAATC
>CAYLJQ010001024.1:0-2299 GCA_964383955.1 uncultured Heliomicrobium sp.
AAAGAAAAAGCCGCTCAATCGTTGCAGCTACGTTCGCAGCTGGGTCTTGATAGTAAAGTTGTGTTTTTGTTTGTTGGGCGGCTAATTAAACGCAAAAATGTGGATTTGGTTATTCAGGCGGCGAGCCGATTAGGTACCAGCGAATTTGCAGTAGTTATAGCAGGGGCCGGAGAGGACAGTGTCAGGTTAAAATCGCTGGCAGGAAATAACCCTGACATTGTTTTTGTGGGAAATGTTACTCCACAAGAAGTTCCTGCTTTTTACAATATGGCGGATGTTTTGGTGTTGCCTGCCGGCCAGGAACCCTGGGGATTGGTGATAAACGAGGCAATGGTATGTGGCTTGGCTATTATTGCCCATCGGCATTGTGGGGCGGCAGTGGACCTGGTAGATGCGGATAACGGGATAAAGCTGCAGGGTTTTTCCGTTGAAGAGTTGGCAGAGGCAATGCAAATGTTGGTTCGAGATCGGTCGTTGTTGCGAAATATGCAGGAAAATTCTCGATTAAAGATTCAAGATTGGTCAATTGAAAAAGCGGCTGAAGGAATCGTGGAAGCCGTTAGGAGCACCTGTCAAAAATAAATGAACGCATCAATAGTTCTAATTGCCATCGTTGCTTGTTTTGCCTGGTTATTCGTTTATCGTTTTCGCGACGGTTTCTTGCGCGCTTACGGATTTTTCTTCCTGATTCTTGTCGTCTACGCAACCAATAAAGCCTACTACGGGATTTCTCCGGAAATGTCTGAAAGCACGTTTAGCCCGCTAAGTTTGGTTCGCTGGGGGGCGCTTGGCTTTTTGACTTGGTATTCCTGGCGAATGAAGGCATCTGGCACGTATCGCGTTGAAGTGGCGTTAAGCTTGGTTGTTACGCTGTTTTTATGTGACATGTTACTGTCCACGTTGTACGCTGACAGTTTTAGTTATTCCTTTTTTCGAGCCATTAGTTTTATTTTGTTAGCTTACTCTGTTGTGAAAGGGATAATCGTATATCTGTTTAACAGTTCGAATTGCGTTAAGTTTTTTCAGCTAAAATATTACACTGCGTGGATCATGTTAGTGCCTGCAATGGTCATGTTGCTGTCCGGTTTTGGATTCGGTATCACGATCATTATGAATCAGTATGCGGGCTTTTTTGGCAATCAGAACATGTTTGGAACTTTTTCGGCATTGATAACCCCTTACGTGTTATTTCATTGGAAAGTTGTTGCTCAGAAAAAATGGGCTAAATGGGCAGACGTTTTGCTTTTGTTTGTCATACTCGCGGGGCTGTGGTTCTCTAACTCCCGTAATGGAATGGTGTCGTTTGTTCTTGCCGTTGCTGTTTATTTCTATACCGTTAATTTACAGAATCGCATCAAAATAATTTTTGCTGCCATTTGTTTACTGGTAATTTTGGCCATTTCCCCGACGTTGAAAAGTGATTTGGTCAGTTTTGTGCGTAAGGGCACGGATAAATCCGTGCAGGTGACAGACCTTGCGTCACAGATGTCGGAAGAAGAAAGATTCAAGATGTGGTCGGGTGTGTGGCCGTTGTTTTGGAAACAGAAATTAACCGGATACGGTTTTGCATCCTCGCATTTGTTGGTCTTTCCGTTTACTCGTGATGAAGAAGCAGGGCGAGCATTGCATAACAGCTATTTAGAGATTTTTGGCGACTTGGGATTGCCAGGGTTTA
Organism: uncultured Heliomicrobium sp.; assembly: GCA_964383955.1. Lineage (GTDB taxonomy): Bacteria > Acidobacteriota > Blastocatellia > RBC074 > RBC074 > RBC074. The sequence continues at coordinate 1,676 of CAYLJQ010001024.1, forward strand.
TTTTGTTATTGCTGTTGCTTCTTCAGGTTTCAACGAAAAGCATTGTGCTCATTCAACAGCGAGGTGAGTATTTAGAGCGTAATATCAACGCAGTGTTTATCGCTGTTTTTGTCGCCGGTTCAGCGAACGCGTTCTTTGAAAGCTGGATGTTTTCGGTTGGTAACTTAACCTCACTGTTATACTGGGTTCCCGTGGCGGGCGTTGTGGCTCGTTGGGCGTGGTCGCCTGCCACATGGCGTACCAGATCAGATGCAGATCAAACAAAGAGCGTCCTTCATTATACAAGGCCCTATCAACAACAACCGCAAGGCTGACCGTAATATCTTCAATGCATAGCATATCCAAAGTGGCAGACCAGAAAGCGGTCCGCCCAATCTTTGCCGCAATCATATTGGTGATGTTGTACCAGGCTTATGCCATTGGTTTGATCCCCTCTTATCCCACAGATGATGATGGCGCTTATGCAGCAGCAGGTTATCAAATGTGGATAACAGGAAAGCCCGGTGTTTCCGGGTACAAGAATGTGGCGGGCATGGGGGACGACATTTATGCACTTGGCCACATCGGAGCAGCATTTCAAGGCCTTCTTATGAAAGTGTTTGGCGTGAGCATCGTCACCGCTCT
>CAYLJQ010001025.1:0-2295 GCA_964383955.1 uncultured Heliomicrobium sp.
TGTGTCGCTCAATATATGCATTTTGTTGTGGCTTGCCAGGTTGAATGTAATCAATCCGGATCCCAAGTTTTTTCGCCCATTCTGTAAATTCGTGGCTGATAAATTCAGGTCCATTGTCACAGCGGATCGCCAGCGGCGTTGTTCGCCATTCAAGCAACTGATTTTGCGTTCTTATGACGCGTATTGTTGGCAGCGAGAACCCTGCTTCAATCGCCAAACCTTCACGTTTGAAGTCGTCGATGACGTTGAACAGCCGATAGCTTCTGCCATCCGCGAGCTGGTCATGCATAAAATCTATCGACCAGACTTGATTCGGTTTTGTTGGTTCTTTCAGTGGTTCTGGCGCGTTTCGTTTGAGTCGTCGGCGTGGTTTTATGCGCAGATTAAGCGCTAAATCACAATAAATCCGGTAGATCCGCTTATGGTTCCAGCCGAAGCCCTTCACATTGCGCAGATAATGGAAACACTGACCAAAGCCCCAATCCGTTTCTTTGTCTGTTAAATCAACGAGTAAATCTGCGATTTGCGCATTCTCATCGTCATTAACAGGCTGATATCGGTAGCAGGTTTCGCTGATACAAAATGCCGCGCAGGCCATGCGGATAGTCACGTTCCGATTGGCCACGGCGTGCTGTGCCATCGCTTTACGCTGCGACGGCTTCACCACTTTTTTGCCATCGCTTCCTGAATGATTTCGGCCTTTAAGCGCTCTTCGGCGTACATTTTTTTCAGCCGGGCATTTTCGGCTTCCAGCTCTTTTAAACGAGCCATCAACGACGCATCCATGCCGCCAAATTTGGCTCGCCATTTGTAAAAAGTCGCCGAACTCATGCCATGCTCACGGCACAGCTCCGGAACTGGCGTTCCCGCTTCAGCTTGTTTGAGGATCGCCATGATTTGGCTGTCGGTAAATTTTGATGTTTTCATAGTGAATCTCCTGCGTTTATGGTACGAGAAAATTCTACTTTTGACGCCTGCTAATTTAAGGGGTGACTACCGTCAAACGTCAGGAAGGCAATTGCATGATATTGTTAGATAATTTCTGGGGATCCGTCAGCCGACCTGCATAATCGTGGCGTCAAAGACATTCTGATCGCCTGCGTCGACGGTCTTAAAGGCTTTCCTGAAGCGATTGAAAGCATTTATCCGAAAACGGAAATCCAGCACTGCATCATCCATCAAATCCGTAACTCATTGAAATATGTAGCAAGTAAGAACCAGAAAGCCTTTATGGCGGACTTAAAATGTGTGTACAAAGCGGCAACGCTAAACGCGGCTGAAACAGCATTAGACGAGCTGGATACCAAATGGGGCGAGAAATATCCGGTGGTGATTAAGTCCTGGCGCAGCAAGTGGCAGACGCTGTCCGCCTATTTTAAATACCCAGATTACGTACGCACCGCGATTTACACGACCAACGCGGTCGAGGCCGTGCACCGACAGTTCCGCAAACTGACCAAGACCAAAGGCGGCTTCCCGAACGAAAACAGTTTGCTTAAGCTGCTGTACGCCGGTATGTTGCAGGCATCCGAGCGCTGGACGCACCCGGTGCAAAACTGGAATCTGACGCTGTCGCAGCTGTCGATCCATTTCGCTCGCCGGTTGGATGATCATATCGACCTATGATCGGCTGACACAGAATATTGAACACCCTCGCAGTCCCACATAAGTTGTTTGTTAGCTGTTATTCTCAATGCGTTTTGATTCACCATCAATCGCGCTATCTTTTTCTTGTTTTTCACGTTTTTTACGCTCTGCGAACTCTCTGGCAAACTCTTCAAAAAATTCAGAGAGTTCTTCTCTAATTTCTGCCTCTTTTTTGCGAATTTTATTTAGTTGTTCGCGGTGCTCTCGAATATATTCAATAGTCTGATTTAAATCGTCTTTGTTACGAAACCAAATAACTTGTGCTGTTTCGATTGAATCTGTCGATGTTGAGTACATTGCAACCTCGCCAATTAGACGCTCTCCGTTATGTGAAGACATCAGCGTGATGGTGCCACGATCGCTTTTCTTTTTGTCACTTGCTTCATAAGTAAGAGGTAATAATAAATTTCTGAAGCTACCGCAAATCGAATATTCCTCTCCGTCATCAGCCCCTGTCTTACAAATCATATTCCCCTGTATTGCATGCCCGTGCCTTTTAAGGTTTACAACTTCTTGTCTATAGTCTCCGGCGTTAACATACAAAGAAAACCATTTACCTTCTATGTGAAGATCTTTGTACACACGTTCTTCAAACCAAGGTTCAATAACCGCTCTGTTTCATCGAGGCGCTCATGCGCCAGTGCCAGT
>CAYLJQ010001026.1:0-2289 GCA_964383955.1 uncultured Heliomicrobium sp.
ATGGCCAGTCAAACGGCGCTCGCTCAAACGCAGCCTACGGATGACAAAATCAAAAACAGCCCGCGGCTTGAACAGCACTCCAATTTTTTCAAACCCACTGTTTACAACCTCAAAACAGACTCGAAATCGAAAGATCATTTCCCCAAAGCATTAACCTATCAAGCATTCAGCGCCGTCGGCTACGATCTGGCCAATAGCATCATGCTGGTGGATATGAGCGATGGCGGAATCGTCATTGTGGATGCGTTGGGCGATCAGGAAACCGCGACCAATGTCGTCAATAATCAATTTCGTCAGGTGCTGGCTTCGGTGGGATTCAAATCCACAGGCAAACTGCCGATCAAAGCGATCATTTACACACACAACCATATTGACCACACCGGTGGTGTCGAAGGCTTTTTGAAAGAAGCCGACCGTCCTCCGTGCGCGCCTGTTACTCCCAAAACACAGGGACAGGATGGCTCGCTGACGACAACTTCAAAATGCGTTGAGGTCATTGGACAGGAAAACATCGTTGAAAGCGTGATGATTACTGCGACCGTCGCGGGCAACATCATCAATCCGCGCTCGGCGTATATGTACGGCAGCATTTTGCCAAACGGCCCGGTCAACGACGGCATAGGCCCGCAAGTCAACAAAGGAAATCCGGGGCCAGGATTTCGAATGCCCTCGCGGACGTTCACAAACGAACTGTTAGTGACGGCGGGCAAAATCAAAATGAAGTTGGTTTATGTGCCCAGCGAAACCAACGACGAACTGGCGGTATTTTTGCCGAACGTGCAAAACAAAACAGTCGCAGCGCCAAGTAAAGACTGGGGCGGTGAAGGTTTATTGCTTTCCGCCGAAGTCATTCAAGGGCCATCCTTTCCGAATTTATACAGCTTGCGCGGAACCAGCTATCGCAATCCAGCAACCTGGTTTCGCAGCGTAGACCAGCTTCGCAAGTTCAACGTCTATTGCATGGTTCCGTCGCACGGCGTTCCGCTTTGCGGCAACGACAACGTCCAACTGTTGCTGAAAAATTTCCGCGACGCCATTCAGTTCACGCACGACCAATCCGTGCGCCGCATGAACCAAGGCCACACGCCGCCGGAAATGGCTGACATGATCAAGTTGCCGGATTATCTGATTAACGACCTGGCAAAACTGCAATCAGCCATGCCTTCGCCGGATATGAATCCTTTGGATTACCTGACGCCGTTTTACGGTTCGGTTCCCCAAGCCGTCCGCGAATTGTATTTCGGTTACGTCGGTTGGTACGAAGCCGACCCAACCGGATTGATGCCGAACGCTCCGAAAGACCTGGCCGCGCGCACTGTCAAAATGATGGGCGGGCGAGACAAGATTCTGGCGGAGGCGAAAAGTGCCATCCAGCTTGGCGACAGCAAACAGGACAAATCCGAATGGCAATGGGCTGCGGAATTGTTGACCAACCTGATCCGCATCAACCAAGACGACCGCGAAGCCAGACAATTAAAAGCCGCAGCCCTGTTGAAACTGGGGCAACCCACGACAACCAATCCGGCGGAATACCACGATTACGGCATTACCTCGACTGATCCGAACTGGCGCAACTGGTTTCTGACTTCGGCAATGGAATTGAGTCTGCCCACTGGCAAACATTTTCCGGCGATCCTGGGCGGGCTGACTTCACCAGACATTCAAGCCGCTTTGCCGCCCGGAGCCTGGGTCAATTCATGGACGATGCGGCTGAATTCCGACAAAAGCCAAACTGCGCCCCTTATGTCAGTGGGTTTTGAATTCCCGCCCACCCCTGGTTACGAAAGCGAAGGCACGCAGCGTTATGTTCTCAATCTGCGAAAAGCTGTTTCACAGTTTTGGATCATCAGCCCCTGGTCGGAAAGTGACCACCTGGCGGCCAAAGACCCGAAACAGGATTGGAACGACACGCAAGTCGTCATTCAGATGACTCGCACCGCGTTGCGGAATTTACTGACCGCCGAAAACGCTCACCTGAAAATCAAATTTGAGAAAGAGCAAAAAGGCGAAAAACCGGTGGGCGATCCGCCCTTCCTGACCGCGCTAAAACAAGCCATCGAAAAAGGCGAAATCAACCTGTTGAAAGGCACATTGGATCAAGCCATTGCCTTCTTCAGCAATTTCGATGAGCGCATGTATTACGCGCCTTACCTGACTGTCCGGTAACCAGAATCACAACTCATAGAGTGTGCAGCAGTGATGATTCATAAACTTCAACTGTCATTAAGGAGAAAACTATGTCAACAAAACAAACTGCGAATATCTATCTGAAGAACAACATGGGAGGGT
>CAYLJQ010001027.1:0-2280 GCA_964383955.1 uncultured Heliomicrobium sp.
ATTCGATGGCCGTCATGATGTTCTGCGACAGGTTGGTGCCGTCGATGACGGGGATACCAGCCCGTGCGGGCGTGCTGACGATGCTGCCTGCCAGGACGGTGGCAAGCGCGGTTTTAGCCGCTAAAAGGCGAACGTGCTTCATGGTCGATAACCCTTTCTGAAAGTGGCTTCAGGGTCATCGAATAGCTGCGCCACGTAGCTAATCGGTAATTGACCAGAGCGACACCGAAGCCCGGCCTTTTGGTTCATGTCACGGTGTCATTGCGTGTTGATGCCTCTATACCTCCGATTGCTCGATCCGAACACAGCCCATTGAATTTTTAGCCGCTAAAGCGCTCAAGGCTTACCTCTTCTTTCCTGCCGGTGGAGCCGGCTGCCTCGCAGAGCAGGATGTCCTCGTTGAGCACCCAGTGCGAATAAGGGGCAGTGAAGATAGATAGCCGGCTCGCCGGTTAGCTAACTTCACACATCCTGCCCGCACCATCGCATTGATTCTCGATGATCGACTCACTGATTCTCACGCTATAAGCACACCATTGAAGTGCAATAGCGCACCAGCAGCACGGAAATGAACAAAAATTATCGGTTTTCGTACGCGTGCTGTCATGCAGTTGCCGCTTGCAGCGTTTCGCTCGGTGCTTACAGCGATTGAACATCGGCTTTTTGATAGATCTTCACAGCGAACAAGTTGACCTCAATTCCGCGTCACTGAACCACGGGCTTTGCCTTTTGGTGCTGGCCTTGCGGGCCAAGCCGGAGCATTGGTGATGTGCTTTCGCACGTATTTCAGGAACGTTTCATAGCGAAACGGAATGCGCCCAATCTCGTGCATGTGCTCCCAGATGATCCTTAGTGCAAAGCCAGCGGCCATAGCCTCCATCACGTTCGAGCGCGCCGCCATGAACGCTGGCAAGTAGTCCTTCCGCGTCAATCGCCTGGCTTTCTGCTCGCGCTTGAGGCGCGCGGCCAGTTCCTGTTCAATCCCTGCTGCCATTTCCGTAAACCTCCGTTATCAACTGAACTACTCCGAAGGTTACGAACTGGCAGCCCGCACAACATCCCAATAATTGGCCGAACTGGTTGACATGAAGCGCGCAACCCGGCAGCGCCTATCGAAGCATTGCGATAGGTGACGTTCAGCACTCCCGAAAAAAGTTGAACGCCAAGAGGGGCCGAGAGATCGGCCTGCGGGTTCAGCCTCCTCAACGGTCACTCAGCCGGCCGCCATCGTCGGAGAAGAGAACCGCGCTGAAGATGACGGATGCGCAGCTTGATGAGCGCGAACAAGAAGGGAGCCCAGTTGCGACCGTGATACCGAATTGGAACTGTTGTATGTTGTAGCTCGCTACAACATACAACGTACAACACCTGCCTATTGACACTTGAGGGGCGCAGCGTTTTAGCCGCTAAAAAGACCCGACCGGGCTGGACCACCCTTCTGGCGTACAACTCGGCCGAAGGCCGACCATCGGCAATGGCCTGGCGTCGCCCTACAGGGCGGCGGCAATGCCGCGCCTAGTGGATGATCTTGAAAGATCATGGATGGAATTTGCGGACTGACCGCAAGCCCACGCCGTTGCTGTGTTTTCCAGTTTTTGACGGGGAACTTTGCTACGGGTGACGGGGACCGTTGCTACGGAGCCTTGGGAACGTTGCTACGGGCTTCGGCCTCCCGATTTCCCACTTTCCTTCCGCATACTCGTTCACCTTCCAGCCCACGGCATCAAGCTCTGCCAGGGCCTTGCGAGCCTTCTGCCGGCGTTTCTTCATGGCCTCGGCGTTCGCTTCGTCCGGCCAGACGTAACCGCAAAGCGTATCGAGTTCTGCGCGCCCGGCTTTGCCAGGGTCGATCCAGCCGCACAGCCGTTGATGAATCAGGCGAGCCGGGTCGGTTTGGAGCGCCCGCACCTCGGCCATCTCGATGCGGGTGTACGGGCGCCGCCCAAGAATCGCCTCCGCAATCTGGGGGTTCAGCGCGACGAATAGCCGTCCGTCCTCGTCGTCGAAGGCATAGCTCATTAGGTGAAAGGACCTTTGCCGGCTTCCTTTTGTGACCACCACCGTCACGTTCGCCATGCGCAGCAAGCATGCCTTGATTGCCCTGATGTTGTCGCCGCCATCGGTCAAGCCGATTTCGGATAGCAGGCTTGTCATGCTCTCGCGCACGACAAGTGCATCCTGCCCTGCCGCATCGAACTTCGGCTCTAGAAATAGACGGAGCTGCCTCGGCAAGTCCGCTGTTGGCTCTGGCGTCAGGATGATGCCCTTCGGCCCTCCAAG
>CAYLJQ010001028.1:0-2278 GCA_964383955.1 uncultured Heliomicrobium sp.
TTCTATTCGCACTACCATTTCAACACCGCGAAGTTGCAGGATGGCGATCTGGTGCAGTTCGATTACGCGCCGGAATACAAATATTACGTTTCAGACGTGACGCGCGTCTTTCCGGCGAACGGAAAATTCACGCCCTGGCAGCGAGAGTATTACACCGTTTATTTGCGTCTGTATCAGGCGTTGATGACTTCGATCAAAGTTCACGTCGCGCCACGTGACATCATCAAAGAAGCCGTCGGCAAGATGGATGCGATTGTGGCCAGCTACAAATTCACCGATCCGAAAATCAAAGCCGCGGCAACGCAGTTTGTGGAGCGCTACCGAACCAGCCGGTCCAACAGCCTTGGCCACACCATCGGCCTGGAAGTTCATGACGTGCGCTTGGCGACCGAAACGCTGGAACCAGGAGCGCTGTTTACCATCGAACCGGCAATGAAGATTCCGGAACTGAATTTGGGCATCCGATTGGAAGACGTGATTTTGATCACGGAAACTGGCTACGAAAATCTATCTGCCTTTGTCCCTGTCGAAATTGCCGACATTGAAAAAATCATGGCAGAACCCGGCTTAAGCGAAAGACCCATTAAAGGCAGTTCGGCAACGACAAAGAAATAATCCTTGAACCTATCACAGGCAAACCGTCCCTCACCTACAATCTCACGACCGTCACCTGCACTTGTTGACGGTCGTGAGTTCCAACAAACAAGGTGCCATCGGATTGCTCGGCTTGGGATTCTGAACTTTTTGACACCTCGCCAAACGCTGTGCTAAAAAGCCCAATCAATGCAGTGATTTCTTACTTTTATCAAGATATTTGAGGTTGGATCACTTTGGCCCCATCCCGAATGGTCTTGAAAATTGTGACTAACCGTCTCCCGTGAATTATCTGCTTAGGCGCTCGTTACCCATCAACCTACAAACGTTTAACCTACTTAGAAAGGCGAGGAAAAAATTATGGCAGCATCAGCACCTGCACTAGCTCGTAAGCGAGAAACCGCGAACAGCGAAGATCCCATTCGCACCATCTGCTTAACCATTCAGCCGATGAATGCTGAAACCTTTGCCCCTTATGGCCAGATTGTCACAGAACGCGGTGACGTTGCGCTGGATACGGACGGTGGAAAAGCCAGTGTGACAGCCCAAACTGTCGAAGCGCGTCCCATGATCCTGGATTTTCTGGGTCGTCATATGCGCTCAGAACAGTTTTTTGCGCCCTTAGGAGCCACAAAATCTGTCATCACCGTAGCCCCGCCATGCGAAAATGAAAACTCGATGCCAGACATCAACAAACTGGCTGCGTTTTTGGTAGATGGCGAGTGCGCATTCAAACTTCATCGCGGCACCTGGCACGCCAGCGCGTTTCCGCTGATGGAAAAAGCTTCGTTTTTGGTGATGGATCGAGAAAACACGCTGGAAGAAGATTACGATTTGCGTGACCTGAAAACCACGCTCGGCGTGGTGGTTCAAATCCAGCAGTAATCCCACAAGGTAATTTCAAAATCAGGTGGGACAATCCAGGATTGTCCCACGGTAGTATTTCAGTTATGCAGAAAACCAACGTGATTTTTCGAAATGCGCTGATCGTGGCGCTTTTTTCATTAACTGCCGTTTTAACGGCTTGCAACAAAGGCAGCGTGGTTTCCGATTCGGCTTCGCAACAACCGACGACACCACAACCGGCTGCTCAGCAACCGGCGACCCAGCAGCAACCTGCCGCGCAACCGGCTGGCCAGGCCGCACAGGCCCAACAAGCTACGCCATCGCCGACGCTGCATCCGCTGATGAAGCAGGCGCAAGCGCAACCCGGCGTTCCCGTTTCTGTTCCCGATGCGGTCAAACGCCCGCTCAATGCCGAAGAAATGAAGAAAGCGCTGGAAGCAATGCCGCCTGAAGTGCGCGCCCGCATTCAGGGAATGGCTGTTGCGCCACAGGGCGCGAAACCGCAAACGACGCCAACCCCGAAGAAATAAAATGGCTTCTGAAGAGTCTGCTGGTTTTCCCGAAATCGAAATTTACGAGAACTCGCAAGAGTTGGCTTGGGCCGCGGCGCTTCGCTTTGCGGGGTTGGCGGAACAATTTGTCGCCGAGCAGGGAAAATTCTCCGTCGCGCTTTCCGGTGGCTCGACGCCAAAAGCCATGCTTTCGCTGCTGGCGGGCAAACCATTCGCCGATTCCCTGCCCTGGCATTCGATCTATTTCTTCTGGGGCGATGAACGTTCTGTTTCGCCGGATCACGCCGACAGCAACGAACGCTTGGTGCGTGAAACCCTGCTGCAGG
>CAYLJQ010001029.1:0-2271 GCA_964383955.1 uncultured Heliomicrobium sp.
CCGGTGTATATCGCCTTTCAAACAGAGTTGGCGGAATCGTCCGAAGTCTTTCACAACGACATTCGCAAACGATACGACAACGGCGAGCAATTGGTGGTTGACGCCATCACGAAGATTGCCGATCTGGCTCGGCAATCGCGCGACTGCTTGCTGAAAGGCGACCACGAAGAGCTGGCGCGCCTGATGAATCTGAACTTCGACACGCGGCGAACGATTTACAATCTGAATCCCAAGCACATACGAATGGTGGAACTGGCGCGCGAGCTTGGCGCTTCGGCCAAATTCGCAGGTTCCGGAGGCTCGGTCATCGGCACGTACAAAGACGAAGCGATGTTTCAGCGCTTGAAGAAGGCTTTTGAATCCGAAAGTTGCGCCGTCATTAAACCAATCATTCAATAACTTTTAGAGTGCTGTCGCTTGACGCAGCTTTTGCTTTTTTGGGGCAACAGGCCTCAAGCACACAGATGGTGTTGCTATAGAATGAAAAGCGGTGTCGAGCGGCACTGCTGGCGGATTCAGAATTGACCATTAACCATTTGGCATTAGCCATTATTTGATCGGGTAAAAGAGAGTCTTCTTACCTGTCGAATAATGCGTAATGGTCAATGGCGAATGGGTAATTTTCCGGTGTTTGAATTCGCCAGTGGTATCTCGATCCACCGCACTCCACATTTCAATTTCAGGAGAACTGCCCAAATGCGTTACTGGCTGATGAAATCTGAACCCGACTGTTTTTCAATTGACGACCTGGCAAAAGCGCCGAAGAAAACCACGTACTGGAGCGGCGTCAGAAATTATATGGCGCGCAATTTTATGAAAGAGATGGAACTGGGCGATCAGGTGTTTTTCTATCACAGCAGCACCGAACCGCCGCACATCGCAGGCATCGCCGAAGTCGTCAAAAAAGCTTACCCTGACCACACGGCGCTTGATCCCAAAGACGACCATTACGATCCGAAAGCTTCGCCGGAAAAACCCATCTGGGAAATGGTGGACATCAAATTCGTCAAAAAGTTCGATGTGCCGTTGTCGCTGGATGATTTGCGCCCTGTGGCGGCGTTGGAAAAGATGGAACTGCTGAAACGAGGTTCGCGCCTGTCCGTGCAACCCGTCACCGCCGCCGAATGGAAAGCCATTGAAAAGCTGGCGGAGAAGAAAGCAAAAGCGAAATAAGCAAAACAATCTTCTTAACGCAAAGGATCAAAGAGGCAAAGAATCAAAGATTTTCTTACCCCTTTGATCCTTTGCGTTGGAAAACCAATCTCCAAAAGCCTAACCATGCCCAAAGACCTTCGATTTTCGCCGCAACTGTTCACCTTCCTGGAAGAACTGAAAGCCAACAACAACCGCGACTGGTTTGAAGCCAATCGCCATCGGTACCTGGAATTCATGCGTGAACCGATGCTGGCGTTCATTGCGGCGTTTCGGCCTCGATTGGCCAACGTCAGCCCATATTTGATCGCCGATCCAAAACCCAACGGCGGTTCGATGTTGCGGCTCTATCGCGACCTGCGCTTTTCAAAATCCAAAGACCCGTACAAGGCAATGGCTGCCGCGTATTTCTGGCACCAATCCGGCAAAGAAAACACGCCCGGCATTTACCTGCACCTTGATCCAGAACATTGCTTTCTGGGAATCGGACTCTGGCGACCGGCAACTCTTATTCGCCGTGACATCACCGACGCCATTGCCAATCGTCCTGAGGAGTGGAAGGCAGCCATTTCCAGCCGCCCCTTCAAAGCCAAGCTCAAATTCGGCGGCGAATCGCTGGCCAAACTGCCCAAGCAATACGATCCCGAACATCCCTTTGCCGAAGACCTTCGTCGCAAAGATTTCATCGTCACCGCTAACTTCACCCGCCCGCAAGCCTGTGCCAAAGACTTTCTGGATCGCATCGAAAGCCTTTGCCAACTCAGCAAACCGTTTATGGAGTTTTTGACGAAAGCGGCTGGATTGAAATGGTAACGCTACTCGATAATTGCTTAACATCTAGAAGAAGAGCCTATCACAAATTCTTGGAGAAGCTTGAATAATCATTTTGCCATGTACATTTTATATGCTGTTTACACATACCTATCAGCGATTCTTACCCTTCAAGCTCCTCTAATGTCGTTACAAACTTAGCGCCAAAGTAACGTTGTTTTGCTTTCTCACTTATAATGCTACGTTGAGCGCCTCCAATTTCACTCTTCTGAACGAGCCCCATTTCATGAAGCTTGGTGGTTCTATGCCCAACAAGTTGGTATGTCGCATCAACTAGAGGGGCTATTT
>CAYLJQ010001030.1:0-2270 GCA_964383955.1 uncultured Heliomicrobium sp.
TCTTACGCGGCTGACTTCTTGCGTGATGCCTTGGACGACGACGAACCGGGCACGCTGATCGTAGCTATGCAGCATGTCTCGAGGGCGCGCGGCGGCATTGATGACCTGGGCTTGAGCGAGGAAGAGAAAGCGCGCATTGCTATTGCCATGGGCCGCAGTCTCGGTACCTATCCTCTACTCCAGGCCGCTTGAATGAACATTTCGACTGGAATTCTTTTCCGTCAAAGCTTTCCTCACACTGAGCGTCGAAGGTGGACGGCAGGGTCCAAGCATGGATTGGAATAGTGGCTCTATCCTTACGGCGCTGGCGAAAGGGCAATTCAACCAAATGAAAATCAAACCGGTTTGTCGGCCGCTACCGCGAAGCCCGTCAAGCCAGCCAGCATAGGATCGCATCGCCAGGGTAGTTTCAAACACAAAATTCTTTCGCTACTCGGCCAATTCGCGCAACCGTTTGAGCATAATCCGTCCGGCTTCAAACGCCGCCTGCTCCGGCTAAAACGCCGACAGCTCTTGAGCAATCGTGTCGGCATTGACGTATTCCAGCAATCCAAGCCTGTCTTGCAGCAAATGCGGGCGAGCGTCGTTTTGCCTGCAGCGTTTAGGCCAGCAAGGATGATGATTTGATTTTCAGATTTACCGCTCATCGCGCTGCTTTACCCATCAAGCCTTTTCCAGCCCCGCAAACTTTTCCACCATCTTTTTTTGTCCATAACCCGGAAAGTTGATGGTCAGTTTGACGTTGTCGCCTTCGCCTTCGGTTTTGATGATCAGGCCGACGCCGAATTTGGAGTGGCGAACACGCGTGCCGACTTTGAATTTGCCGGAACCGCCGGAATTGCCTGCGCCAGACGAACTGCGCGGGCTTTCGCTGGAATCGCGTTTCACCAGTTTGGACTTTGCTGGTTCCGCATCCATTTTAAGGCCCTGCCGCTTGAAAAATTCGTTGACGCTGTCTCGGCTGTTGTAAGTCTGCCCCTGGAAATTGCTGGTGCGTTTGACGGGCGGTGGCGTTGCTTTTCCGGTCAGCGCATCAATTGCCGCCAGGTTTTCTTTGGTCGAAACACGGTTGGCGAAGCGCAGCCAGCTTGGGCCTTTCGACAAATCTTCGATCAGTTCAACGGGAAATTCGTTCAAAAAGCGCGACGGTTCCGAAGCCATTTCTTCGCCGTACACGCGCCGCTTCATAGCGTGGGTCAGGTACAGGTATTTTTCGGCTCGGGTGATGGCGACGTAACAAAGCCGCCGCTCTTCTTCCAGTTCCGCCTGATTGTCGCTGGCGCGCGAATGCGGGAACAGGTTTTCTTCCAGGCCCGCGATGAACACCAGCGGAAATTCCAAGCCTTTCGCCGCGTGCATAGTCATCAGCGTGACCTCGGCTTCGGCTTTGTATTGATCGGTGTCGGCAACCAAAGCCGCGTGATCCAGAAAATCGCGCAAAGTTTCTCCGCGCGTATCAGATTCGGCAGCGGCGTTGACGAGTTCGTCCAGGTTCAGCAATCTCCCTTCGGACTCTTCGGTGCGCTCTTCTTTCAGCATCAACTCGTAACCGGTATCAATCACCGCCGCTTTGACAACATCGGCAATCGGGATGGCCGTGTTTTTGGCTTTTTCGATCAACTGTGCAACGACTTCCCGAAAGGCTTTCAGCGAATTGATGGCGCGGGCTTGCAAGGTGCTCTGTTCGATGACGGCAGAAATCGCTTGCCAATGTGAAGCGCTTAAGGCCTTGGCCTGACGATCAATTTCGTCCAGCGTTGTTTTGCCGATCCCGCGCGGCGGAGTGTTGATGACGCGCTGCAAGGCAATCGAATCGTCAGGATTCGTCGCCAGCTTCAGGTAAGCGATGACGTCTTTGACTTCGGCGCGTTCGTAAAAACTAAATCCTCCGACCAGATTGTAACGAAGCGCGGACCGGCGACAGGCTTCTTCAAACGAACGGGATTGCGCGTTGGTGCGATAGAGCACGGCGGCTTTCAGCTTCGGTTCGCGGTTCAGGTGTTCGGTGATTTTGTCAGTGATCCACCGCGCTTCCGATTCGCCGTCGTACACCTGCGCATAGCGAATCTTTTCGCCTTCGGCGGCATTGGCGCGAAGCCGTTTGTCGAATCGCTGAGAGTTGTTGGCAATAACTTTGTTTGCAGCGTCCAGAATGCGCGCCGTCGAACGGTAATTGTCTTCCAGCTTGATGGTGCGCGTACCGGGAAAGTCGCGTTCGAAATTCAAAATGATGTTGAAATCCGAACCGCGGAATTTGTAGATGGATTGAT
>CAYLJQ010001031.1:0-2261 GCA_964383955.1 uncultured Heliomicrobium sp.
GCTGACACCGGACGGCGTGACCTTCAAAGCCGCCCGCGCCAAAGAAGGCGTGGACTTTCTGGCTTCGGAAGATCGATGGGTTCGCCCCTGCAATTTCGCCAATGGGCCCGACGGCAATTTGTACTTCACGGACATTTATCGCCTGTTCATCGAAACGCCGGAATCCATTCCCGAAGAGATCAAAAAGGGAATGAACTTTTATGAAGGCGATAGCCTGGGGCGCATTTACAAACTGATGGCGAAAAATCCGCGCACGAAACGCGACTTGAAACCGCGGCTGGGAACGGCCAGCACCGAGGAGTTAGTCAAAACTCTTGAGCATGAAAATGGCTGGCATCGAACGACGGCGCAACGGTTGATCGTCGAACGCCAAGACAAAGCGGCAATTCCTTTTCTCAAGCAGTTGTTCGATCAAACGCAATCGCCGCTCGGCAAGATTCATGCTTTGTGGACGCTGGAAGGATTGTCAGCGCTAGATGAATCGGTGGTGCTGAAAGCCCTGACAGATCAGCATCCGCGAGTCAGGGAACACGCATTGAGAGTTGCCGAGAAATTTCTATTTTCCGAATGTGATAAGCAGGTCGAGAGCATTGGAAAAACCATCTCTAAAATCAACAGCAAGAAAGATGGTGACGGTCTTGGCTTCGTTTATATTTCTGCCAAAAGAAAGTGCGCTGAGTTAGCAGCTTTGAAAGCTCCTGCCAGGAAAGCCATTACAAATTCCATTCTTTCATTACAGAACGATCCGGACGCCCGCGTCCAATTCCAGTTAGCTTTTACACTTGGAGAACTAAAGGACGGCAGAGCAATGGAATCGCTCGCCGATCTGGCGGTTCGACACAGCGACGATCAATGGTTCCGGTTGGCAGTGCTGAGTTCGGTCAATGATTCGGCGGCGCAATTTTTTGCATTGCTCCGGCGGAAAAATCCTGGCTTCGATAACAAACAGCTTTTCGCGCAATTGGCGGCTTTGATTGGAGGCAAGCACGACGCGAACGAATTGGCTGGGTTGTTGAAACTGGCGGCGATGCTCAACGACCCTGAACCGGCGCTCAGCGGTTTGAGCAAAGGCTTGAAGCTGGCGGACGTCAAAAATCTTCGCGTTGCCGGAGCCGAGCCAGTGTTGATGAAGCTGCTCAGCAGCGATAACGAAGCCTTGCAGAAAACAACCTGGGAAACGGCGCGGTTTTTTGAGTTGAAGGGCTTGGTGCAAAAAGCGCTGGCGGATGCACAGAACGGCAGCTTGCCGGAAAAAACTCGTGTCACGGCAGTTCGGGCTTTGCGCGGAGGCCAATACGCAACAGTTTCGCCTGTGCTGGAAAAACTGTTGGCGGATCAAAACTCCGCAGAGCTGCAAGCTGCTGCTGTCGAATCGCTGGCGGCCTTTGATGACCAAAACATTGCGTCGAACTTGATTGCCCAATGGCAGAAGTTTTCGCCGGACATTCGCCAGAAAGTGCTGGCGGCATTGCTCAGCGACCGCGAGCGGATGAAAGTTTTGCTGAAGGCTTTGGAAAATGGAAAGATCGAACGCACGATGGCTGATCCGGCGATGCAGGCGAAGCTGTTCGATCATCCCGACAAAGATGTAGTTGCGCGCGCGCAGGCCTTTTTCAAACAGGAAACCGACGAACGCAAAGCCATCGTTGCCAGCTACGCCGATGCGCTGAAGCTGACTGGCGACGTCATGCGTGGGCGCGATCTGTTTAGCTCTACCTGCGCCAAATGCCACATCCCGCAAGCTGGCCGTCCACGCGTCGGCGCGGATCTGTCGGGCATCAACAACAAAACCAAAGAAGAGTTGTTGAATTCGATTATGAATCCCAGCGAAACCATCGAAGGACGCTTCGTCAATTATATCCTGACAACCAAAGACGGCCGCATCGAAGACGGGATTCTGGCCAACGAAACTTCGGGAGCCGTAACGCTTCGCAATGCCGACCGCGATGTGACGATCTTGCGTAAAAACATCGCCGAAATTCGCGCTTCGACAATTTCGCTGATGCCGGAAGGTTACGAAAAGACGATGACCAAACAGCAACTTGCCGACATCATTGCTTACTTGCGCGGCGGACTATAGAGATCAAGGAAACGATTTTTCGCCCACGAATACACACGAAGAAAACACGAAGGGGAACCAGAAAATTTTTTTGCTTTTCTTGGTGAAGCTTCGCATGTCTTCGTGGGAAAACATCGTCTTGTTATTCGTAACGTAGCGCCACCATCGGATCAACCTTCGTTGCCCGAAGCGCGGGGATTAA
>CAYLJQ010001032.1:0-2260 GCA_964383955.1 uncultured Heliomicrobium sp.
TTCTCAACAGCAAATCTGCCCAGGTTGCTTCGGCAGGCAAACGAAAAAGCTGGATCAACACATATACAGACATAGCGATATTGCCCAAACACATCACCAGCACAAACCAGACGACGCGCCCCAGCCAACTGGTTTCTTTGTAAAACACCCAGACATAAAACGTGATGAAACCGAAGTACGCATCCCACAATGTCGCCACCCACCAAGGCTCCGGCCAGACGCGCGGCCCGACATTGAAGACGCTTTCGATCAAACTGGCTTTGATCGTCACCCACAACCTACCAATCAAGATTGCAGCAAATAACACAATCAGAAAAGTTTTCGGTAATCGCTGGTTCATGGGAAATGCTCCCGCATGTTACTGAGTCTTCGGAAACCACGGCAAAAAAGCATTGGTTCGTCGCGCATACGCTTCATATTCCGGCTTGGTTTTTGTCAGGCTGCGTTCCAGCATTGCCACGCCGGAAACTTTCAGCAACAGAAACGTCATCAGCGCCGGGCTGAACACCGTCCACCAGGCGCCAGCCGCACAGGCAATCAAATAAAATCCCCACCACAACAGCGCGTCGCCAAAATAGTTTGGATGGCGTGTGAATGCCCACAATCCTTGATCCATCAGCTTGCCTTTGTTGGCCGGATTGGATTTGAACCGGCGCAATTGCCAATCTCCGACGGCTTCAAACAGAAAGCCGGCAATCCAAACCAGCAAACCGGCATAATCCCAACCCGTCAACCGATCCGGTTGCGCGGGAATTTGCGCGGCTTGCAGCGGCAAGGAAATCAGCCACATCAACGCGCCTTGCAGCAGAAAAACCGAAAACAGGCTGATGAGCGGAAATCTGGCTCCCAGCTTTTTGCGCATCGCCTGATAACGATAATCCTCGCCTTTGCCCCCAAACACACTTAAGTTGCGGCTGCCAATGTGCCAGGCCAGCCGAACTCCCCAAATGATAGTCAACGCTGTTATCAACTGTTTGCGTCCGGCAAAACCATCTGTCGCCCAATAAGTGGTGACGGCGACCATTGCAAAGCCCAAGCCCCAGAAAATGTCTACGATGCTGGCGTCTTTCAATTTCAAGCTCAATAGCCAGAGCAGGAATAAGGCTACAGCAATAACAATTGGCGTGATGGCATAAACAGTCATAAGTTTTGTTTCCCAACCCATTCGTCAACTTTCGCCCAATGTTCGTACAACCAATCAATTTGCGCTTCGCGATTACGCGGAATATCCGCAAAAGCCACGCGCCAGCAATGCGCGCGAACCGTCTGGCCCACCAGTTTGCCGCTGAGCAAATCGCTGGCGGTGGTAGCGACTTCCAGGCCTGCGTGTGCGCAAAACACGGCGTCGGCATTTTCATTCAATTCCAGAATTGAAAGCGGCCCGCCCAATCGCGGCGGCAACACATGCCGCAACGCGCTGGCTTTTTGAAACAAAGCTGGATCGTTTCTTTCCGCCAGTTTGGCAAGCGCGCGCTGAAACTTTGCCGGCGTAAACCGCGTGCCTTCCGGATAAATCAAAATGCCGTCGCTTTCAGTCAACCCGGTCATTAACCGCTGAACAACCGCCACGCCTCCGGCAATGTTGCCGGTGCCGCGTTCGACAAATGCATTCGGAATGCGATTGCCCACAATGTCAATGCACGGATCCCACAGCAATTCTCGCTTCAACACATAACGAAGCATGATTCCTTGCCGCCGCGAAAACAGCGCCGCTGGCAACATGGTGTCTGCCAGACTGGTATGGCGAATGAACACAATGATTGGCCCGGTTTCGATGCGTTCGCCTGTCACGATCAATTTCAACCGATAAAGTCGCTGAGCCGAGGTAAACAAGATTTTTGCCCACCATTGCTGCAAATTGAAATTCCACCGCACATATCGCACTTTATCGCCGCCCGCCCAGACAAAGCTGAACAACCAGATCAGCAAACTGGCGAAAAGGCTGACGATTTCGCAGCACAGAAAAACCGCAGCCATCAACAATGCCCTGACCGTCGCCAGCCGGTTTCGCCGAAACACATCCACCACGAACGCCAGCAATAAAGTCGCAGGCAAAGTGAAAACAACCAACAGCCAGACCAGCACAAAACCGGTGATGGTCACCAATCGGCGGCCCCAGATTTTCAGCATATTGTTCAACGGAATCGTTCGCCTTTCGTTTTTGGTTCTGGCAAAGTGCGTCGGCAGTCTCGGCAAATCATCAATTTCGGTCAAGGAGAGAATTCAATGCCACCAGTGCCAAACATCTTTTTGATTAACA
>CAYLJQ010001033.1:0-2248 GCA_964383955.1 uncultured Heliomicrobium sp.
CAATGCCAAGCTTGTTGCTGAACCCGATTCCGCGAGCCGACAGCGGCACATCCAGGAAGTCCAGGCCGCAAAGTGCAATGGCAATGATAACTCCGATGAACGGGCCAATGGGCGGAACGAAGTTCAGCGCCAATGCAAAAACGCCAACGACAATATGCAGCGTGGCAATTTTCAAACCTTCCCTGATTGCACGAAACCAGCCTACGTCCGAACGAAATCCAACTTCACCTGTCGAAATGCAATGCGTTTTGCGGCTGATGGCTTCTGCAAAAGGCGCCATCAAGACTCGCGCCAGTGGCAGGTATAGGAAGTAGCTGAGCAGGAATGCCAGCACAAGAATGATTGCCTGCGCAAACACCCTGTAATCATCAGGGATCCATCCGGAAAAAATCTGTCCGACGACCCAGGCACAGCCAAATACAAGCGCCAGCAGTAAAACCAGAGTCAGGGCAATGGGAATCAACGACAGCGCAATCAGCGCAGGATTCCGCAGCAACATGCGCAGGCCAATAAAGAAGAATCGAATCCCCCAAAAGAAATGATAGAAGGGGTTTGCTGAACTGGCTTTGTAGCTTTGAATTGTTTCGGTTGCTGTCACTTGATTGGTTCGCTCAGTTGTTATTGATGTTGATCTGTTTGGTCACGCCGACAACAGAGAACGTCAATCCGCCAAGCGAGGTTCGGTTGTTTTGCTTTTCGTAAAAAAGAATGCCGCGCAGATTTCCCTGCGGCTCAATGGTGGAAGTGATGGCCAGACCGATCTTTTCGTAGCTTTCTACGGTTCGCAGCTTGGCGTCCTTGCGATAAAAACCATTGCCGTAATATTTCATCACTCGTTTCAACGCCTGGTCGGGCGGGATTGGTTTTAGATTGCCGCTGCTATCGCGCAGAGTGAATTTCAGCGAATCCACTTTGACCGCCGACGAAGTTCGATTCACCAGGCGCACATCCACGGCAATGACTCCCGCAAGAGGCAAATTGGCTTCGAATCTTTCAAGCGATTGATCGCTGTCGAGTATTGCGGTCGCGGCAATCAACCCCTGTTCGCCGCTGGCAATTTCGTCGGCTGACACGCTGGACGGCAGCGGAGCCACTTTGTAAAGCTGCCCGCCGCAACCGATACCGGCAAGCAGGCTCAGACCTAAAGCGAGACTGGCGATGATTCGTCTAAACATGCTGGTGAATGTAGTGGCTATGGTTCAATACTGTCAACAAATGGCAAATCCTCTGCAACTATCTTGCGAGTGGCGCGTTTGCTGTTTCTGCAAGTTGAAATTCGATTGGCGTTCAACTCTCGCAAAGCCTCCTGGCATTTGTGAAGTACAACCAAGCCAACTCAGGGTGGAGAAACAATGAAGTCACGAAGAAAGTTTGTCAGAAAACTGGTGGCGCGTTCGTTGCCATTGGTGCTGGCGTTGGGAACAACTTTTTGGGTTGCCGCGTCTGATCAGCCACGACGCGAAGGAGCGAAAATGACGGAGACAACGGAAAATCCACAAGACGGGCAAAATGCTCAAACCGGAACCAGCAATCTGGAAGATCAAACGAGCGTCGCCATTACAGTTTACAATTCAAATTTGGGTTTGGTGAAAGACACGCGAACCCTGAAACTTCCGCGCGGAACTTCGCAATTGCGCTTTATGAATGTTGCACAGCAAATCAACGCGACGACAGTTCATATCAAATCCTTAACCGCGCCGAATACCCTGAATGTCGTCGAGCAAAGCTACGAATACGATCTGTTGAATCCTCAAAAGTTGCTGGACAAATACGTCGGTCAGGAATTGACCTTGGTGCTGCGGGCTATCGAAAACAACACCGAAAAACTGACGCCGACGCGGGCAACGCTGCTTTCAAACAACAGTGGTCAGGTTTGGCAAATCGGCGGGCAGGTTGTCATCAATCCCACCAACATTGCTGAAATTCGCTTCGAGCGATTGCCGCAGGATTTGATCGCCAAACCGACTCTGGTTTGGACGCTGAATAACACCGGAGCCGATACGCACACTGTTGAAGCTTCGTACCTGACGCAAGGAATCAACTGGCGCTCTGATTACGTTGTCGTGGTCAATCAGAACGACACAAAAGCCGATTTGAATGGCTGGGTGACTGTGACCAACAACAGTGGCACGACATATCGCAATGCGGATTTGAAGCTTGTGGCCGGAGACGTGAATCGTGTGCGCGATGAAGTGTTGTCTGTAAAAAGCGCGCGCGTGATGGAAATGGCTGCGGCTGGTGCGGCTCA
>CAYLJQ010001034.1:0-2237 GCA_964383955.1 uncultured Heliomicrobium sp.
TCGACGATTCATATATTTATCTATCCCATTTACATTGCTTGAAGGATTTCTTGTGCGGCGCGGTTGCCGGATTGCAAAGCGCCATTCATCCAACCTGGCCACGGCGAAAGATGGTCGCCCGCGAAATGCACGCGGCCTTCGGGTTTGGCAAAATGCGGCAGAAACGATTCCATCTGGCAGGGTTTGAACCAGGCGTAAGCGCCGCGCGACCATTCTTCGTTGTCCCAGCAAATTGACGCGCCGCCTTCGTAATGTTCTTGAAGGCTGGGCAGAACCTGTTCCATCTGCTTGACCGTAAAGCTCAGCCGTTCATTTGCCTGCATCGCCGCCAGCTTCCTGGCCTTTTGTCCAGCGGCATACACTTCCAGCATGCCTCGCTTGCCGGGCAAGTAATGTGCTTTGTCGTAAGCGGTAACGATTGGCAAATCTGTTGTGGCCGATCCGGTCAAACCTTCGTCCAGCCAAAACCGTTTACGAGTTTGCAGAAAGACGCGAACTACAGAAGTGTTCCCAAGCTGCGCAATTGCCTGTTGCTTCGCTGGCGAAAATCCCGGTGAAATTTCCACTCGCCGAAGCACTGAAAACGGAATCGCGCAGATCAAATACTCTGCCGAAAAGGTCTGACGGTTGCCCGCTTGCTGGCAAATCACACGAACACCATGTGAATCCTGTTCGATCTTCACCACCGGCAAGCCGTAATGAATTCTGTCGCCGAGTTTTGCGGCAAAGGCTTTTGGAAAGGTATCGCTTCCACCACGAATGAAAAAAGCTTGCTTCACCGTCGCTCGTGGAGCAGCTTCGCGCAACAAGTTCAGGGCAGAAGTTACTTCGGCTCCGTCACCCAACTGATCCGCCAAACCCAGTTTCAGAATTTCCACCGCGCCCGTCGAAGCTCCCTGTTGGCGCAAAAACTCCGCAAACGAAATTTGGTCAAGCCGTTTCAGCAACGGATGCGGCCAATCAGCCGATTCAAAGTCGCCGAATTCCTTGAAAACCGGCGTTACGTACTTTGCCCACAGCGCCCCACGGCTCAATCCTTTTTCATCGGGTTTCAATTCCAGCGGCCAATCCACCAGGCTGCCCGGTTTGAGCAATACGCGCTTGCCGCGAATGTGGTAAATCGAAGCGCCGATGTTGGACGGCATCGGATCAATCGCCACGTCCAGCAGCTTCAGGTATTTATTCGTCCATTCGTGATTATCGAAAACATTGGTGGCTCCGGCTTCGGCGTACATTCCTTCCGGATACGCATCCCGCAACGTCCATACGCGTCCGCCGCTGCGGGTTCTGGCTTCCAAAACGGTGACTTCGTGTCCAGCTTGCATCAGTTCATAAGCCGCGGACATACCTGCCAGACCTGCGCCAATCACAATCACTTTTTTGGCTGTGCCTGCGCGCCTGATTTCAACTGGGTTGGCGGCAAAAATCGCCGGTTGAAGCGTTGGCAAAGCCGATGCAGCCAAGAGGCCGCGTTTCAAAAACGCCCTTCGGTCAATCAAGAAACACCTCTCTTCCTGGGCCTAAGCCAATTCAATCCTCATGCCCTTGGCAAGCTTGAGAATGTGCTGTTTGCCTTCTTCATATTCTGCCTGAGTGCTCAAATGTTCCAGCATCAGCGGAGCTTCAAACGGCAGCGCAACGATATTGGCAAGATACGTTTGATAATCTATGCCGCCGCGCCCAGGCACGGTTTCAATGAAGTGAACGTTCTTGCCTTGCAGGTCTTTGGCGTGACAGGAGCAAATCCAGCGCCCAAGCTTGCGGAAAACTTCGTTGATGATTTCGGCGTTGCGATAAAAACGATCAGGGCTGTTGATGATGTTGCAAATATCCACGTGAACGCCAAAGCCCGGGCGAGCAACGGCCTTGAACAATTTCAGATAGGCATCGGCGCTGTCAGGCAGACTCCATCCCATCATCTCAATTGTGAATTTCGTGCGACTGGGTTTCACGGCATCAATCACCTGGCGGCAGTTTTCAACGGTCGCGTCAAAAAACTCTTTTGAAAGATTACGCGCATCCGGGCCATCCCACTGTTTCGGATTGAATGACCCGGCGATGTTGACGCAGTTTCGAGCGCCAACGGCATCGGCCAAGGCCAACCGATCAGTCACGTAATTCAGATTTTCTTTTCGCTTTGCGGCGTCGGCTTCCAGCATATTTCTCCAGGCGCCAACTTCGGCAATCACCACGTTTTCAGCGGCAAAGGCTTTTTCAATCGCTTTGATCTTTTCGGT
>CAYLJQ010001035.1:0-2232 GCA_964383955.1 uncultured Heliomicrobium sp.
GGGAATACGCTGGTACAGAAACTGACAAATGGCTTTAAGTTGTCAGCGATCATGCAGTATTACTCCGCTCTCCCTTTCAATATCACCACCGGTTCCAACACGATTCAGGGAACCGCCGCTCGTCCGACGATCAACGGAGTTTTCATCAGTCGAAACTTCGGCAAGGGATTCAATTATCTGAATCTGGGCGCACGCCTCAGCCGGACGTTTTATCTTGGTGAGAATCTCAAACTTGAGGCCTTGGCCGAAGGCTTTAACCTGACGAACCACGTAAACGGAGTGAGCCTGAATGGTGTTTTTGGCACGGGCGCGTATCCAACCAGTCCGTCGGCAACCTTCGGTCAGATGACCGGGGTTGGCGATTCGCGCAGCTTTCAATTTGCTTTACGGCTCGCGTTTTAGGGCAAATGTCACTTTGGTTGGACGGAGAGGCGAAAGGCGCGCAATTCCTGATTACTTCTTTGTCTGACCGAAGTGAAATCTGAAAAGGAATTGTTATGAAAAAGGTAGTTCTTCTCAGTCTTCTGCTCGCATTGCCCGTACTGGCGCAAACGCATCAACACGGCACAATGCCTGCCGCCAACAACGCTGACGGTTCGTTTAATCCGTACATCGTGGCGGATGCGCGCGGCAGGTTTTATCTGGCGTTTGTGCAACGCACCGGGGGGCAAAGCAATGTGATGCTGCGGCGTTCGACCGATGGCGTGAATTTTTCCGCGCCTGTTCGCGTTAACGACCGCGAAGGCGACGGTGCAGTTCGGAACGAAAATCCTCCGAAAGTTGCCGTTGCGCCAAACGGCGATGTGTACGTTTGCTGGGCTAGCGAACGCGAACGCTGGAAAGGCGACATTCGTTTTGCGCGTTCGACGGATGGCGGCAACACGTTTTCCAAAGCATTGACGCTGAATTCGGATGCCGGCGGCGCTCCAACCGGCCACGCCTTTCAATCGTTGAGCGTGGACCAGAAAGGGAAGATTTACGTCGCCTGGATTGATGAGCGTGCCAAACGCAAAGAAGATCGCGGCGGCGAAATCTGGCTGGCCGTTTCGATGGATCGCGGCAAAACATTTTCGCCGGACCGGCGGATCCTGACGGATGTCTGCGAATGCTGCCGCACGAATCTGCAAGTGGATGCGGCGGGAACGCTTTATCTTTCGTATCGCACGGTGCCGCGCACAGGGCCGATGTATCGCGACACCATCGTCGCCCGTTCGCAGGACGGCGGGAAAAGTTTCAAGACGACTTTGGCCAGCGAAGACAAATGGGAAATCGCGGGCTGCCCGGTCGCCGGGCCGAGCTTCAGTTTCGATCCGGCGGGCAATCTGACTGCCGTCTGGTTTATGGGCGGCGGCACGCGGCCTGGTTTGTATTACGCGACTTCGGCAGACAAAGGCGCGACCTTTGCGCCCCGGCAATTGCTCGACCCCGATCAGAAAATTGGGAAACACACGCACACGGTCAGTCTGCCCGACGGTAAAATTCTGGTCGCCTGGGATGACGCGACGGACAAAACCTTCAGTGTCTGGGGCGTGCTGGATCCGCAAAAAGGTTTGTTGCGTCGCAGTGCTTCACAGGAAGGGATTGCTTATCCGGTGGTTGCGGTGAATAAACAAATCGCGGTCATTGTGGGAATGCGATTGGCAACGCGCGAAGTTGTGACGTTTGTTGAAAACCTGAAACCGGCGACTGCAGTCGGGATGGTGGAACGCTAGAGTTTTGGAAAGGAATGACAAACGAATGAAATATAAAAACCGATTCAGCCCAAAGAAAATCGCGGGTAGCATTGTTTTGATGTTTGGGTTGGCAGGTATCGTGTTTTCGCACGATACCTGGCTGATCCCTGCGCGCACTTCGATTCCGGTAGGGACGGCGATTACCCTGGATTTAACCAGCGGAATGGCTTTTCCGCTGCTGGAATATGCGATTAAAGCGGAGCGGATTGAGCGCGCCCGTGTGCGATTGGGCGATCAATTGACGGAGTTGAATGAACGGAAAGCCTCGCCGAAATCGTTGCGCTTTTCGACGCGGCTGGAAAAAACCGGCGTTGCTACGATTGCGGTTTCTCTGCAACCGAAATCTCTGGAATTGACGCCGAAAAAAGTCGCTGAATATTTGGCTGAAATTGGCGCCAGCCCTGAAATCAAACAAGCCTGGGCGCAAATAAAACCGCAACGCTGGCGCGAAGTGTATTCCAAACACGCAAAAACTTTTGTTAGCGTCGGCACGGTTGAA
>CAYLJQ010001036.1:0-2229 GCA_964383955.1 uncultured Heliomicrobium sp.
GAATTTAGCCGTGGGTTTTCAACCCACGGAAAGGAAGACATCCGATGGCCACATCGCGTCAGCGATGTATGAATTCAGGCGTCGCTGACGCGACGCCTGAATCCTGCACACGCTTCCAGGCGTTGAAAACGCCGGGCTAAAGTCAGCCGCCGATATGCGGCGAAGAATAGGCGGAATAGTTTCACTGTCTGTTCATCAGCTACTCAATTCTCGAAACAGCCACGCCTGCGCCAGACTCCATTCGCGCTTGATGGTGCGCGTAGAAACGTGCAGAACTTCGGCGGTTTCTTCGACGCTCAAGCCGCCAAAATAGCGCAACTCGATGATCCGGCTTTTGCGTTCGTCCAGTTGCGCCAGCGCTTTCAGCGCGTCATCCAGCGCGACCAGATCGGCGCTGCGTTCGTTGGATTTGGCTTCGGCTTCAACCAGCGAAACGCGCAAGGCATCGCCGCCGCGTTTCTGGCTGTGTTGCCCACGGTATTCGTCCACTAAAACACGCCGCATCAGTTGCGCGGCGACACCGAAAAAATGCGCGCGGTTTTGCCATTGGGCATTTTTCCAATCCATCAGCCGCAAATAGGCTTCGTTGATCAGCGCTGAAGCTTGCAGCAACTGGCCAGGATTTTCCCGCTCGATGTAACGCCTGGCAATGCGGTGCAATTCCGATTGAACCAGCGGAACCAGTTGTTCCAGCGCAGCCTGATCGCCGTCGCTCCATGCGGTCAGCAATTGTGTGATTTCCGGTTGTGACGGTGTCGCCATGTTGACTGATACCCTGTAGCCGTAACTTGGAAAGCGGCGGGAATTTAGCACAGCCCGCCGAAAGCCAACAAAGCCCGCTTCAATAATCGCCAAAATAATTTTCCATTGCCTGGCACTTCAGGTCGGAGGTTTCCGAATTCATTGATGGAGACAGTTAGCGCAATCGGGCGCGCACTGAACCTCAACCAGAAATTTAAACTGCCATCTGAAAAGGAGCCTTCACAATGAAACACAAAATGACTCTTCTGACTTCCGCCTGTGCAATCGCTTTCGCCATCAGCCTGATCGTGCCGAACTTCAAGCCTTCACAAGTCAGCGCACAAATTGTGCCGGAAGGCGGCAATAGTCCGGTTCAATGCACCAACGGACTGCTAAACGGACGTTACGGATACGAAATCAAAGGCACGTTGGCAGGCGTCGGCCCAGTCGTTTTGGTGGGAACGATAACGCATAGTTACGACGGCACTTACACCGGAGCGATGACAGCCAGCTACAACGGCCAGATTGTTCCGTTCCTGCCCTTTAGCGGAAATTTCGCCGTCAATTCAGATTGTTCGGGAACCAGTTCATTCACGCTGCCAGACGGAACCAAAGTCACCACCAGAATCGTCGTTGTCGAACGCGGCCAAGAGTATTTCATCGTAAATACCGACCCAGGCAACGTGTTGAGCGGAGTGATTAAACGGATTGATTAGCCGTGCATTCAGAAAATTTTCAACGAAATTTCAAGCTGTCTTGAAGATTTCGTTGCCTGGCCCGCGTATCGTGAGTAACTGAAGGGAAGCTTGTCGCAATCTTGATCGGCAAGCTTCAATGGATGATTTGAAACATGGGGAGATAACACATGAAAAACCGACAGAAATTTTCCTCCGCTTTTACCATCGTTCTCAGCCTGCTGGCCGGATTGCTGTTTATCCAGTCCGGCGCAGCCAGCGGGCGCAAAGAAATGGCAACAGCGACTTTCAACAAAGACGTTGCGCCGATCTTTTTCAAAAGCTGCGCCGAATGCCATCGCTCTGGCGAAGCCGCTCCGTTTTCGGTCATGAGTTACAAAGAAGCCAGGCCCTGGGCCAAATCCATTCGGGAAAAAGTCGCCGACCGCACGATGCCTCCGTGGCACGCTGATCCGCATTTTGGCGAATGGGCGAATGATCGCCGGCTGACGCAAAAGGAAATTGACACGATCACGGCCTGGGTGGATCAGGGAGCAAAAGAAGGTGACGCCAAGGACTTGCCGTCCGCTCCAAAGTTTGTGGAAGGCTGGGCGATCGGCAAACCTGATCTGGTCATTCCCCTGCCCGAAACCTTCACGTTGGAAGCCAGCGGGCCGGACGAATATCAGTACTTTGAAGTTGATCCGGGTTTCAAACAGGATACTTACGTGCAGATGGCTGAAGCCCGCCCGGACAATCGCCGCATTGTTCATCACATCATCGCGTTCATCATCCCGCCGCAAGACAATGCAGG
>CAYLJQ010001037.1:0-2215 GCA_964383955.1 uncultured Heliomicrobium sp.
AAAACACTGGATTTTTATCCATTTTTTCGGACAGAAAGCGACTTTTATTTGATGGCCTTCCAAACCGGCCAAGGCGATTAAGGTTGTTCTTGCATGAAAAGCGCAGGAAGGGTTTTAAGAATGATCTTCAGATCAAGCCAAGGGGACCAATTCTCAATGTAATAAATATCCAACTGGACCATTTGGTCAAAAGAAAGATGGTACCGGCCACTCACTTGCCATAATCCAGTCATCCCCGGCTTTACATCCAGCCGTTTGCGGTGCCACGCTTCGTAACATTCAACTTCGTATGGAATGGGCGGACGCGGACCAACCAAACTCATTTCCCCTTTGAAAACGTTGAAAAGCTGCGGCAGTTCATCCAGGCTTGTTTGTCGCAGCCATTTGCCGATTCGCGTCAAACGAGCGTCGTTGATGAACTTATAATTTGGCTCGTCTTCCGTACCCAGGTTTATACCGCCTTCTTTTTTAATGACACGCTGCATGTACTCTCGATGAGCTTCGTCAATTTCGACGTCATTGGTCATCGAACGAAACTTGTAGAGCAAAAAAATATGCCCATCCATTCCGACGCGTTCTTGCCGGTAAAATATTGGGCCACGGGATTCCAGTTTGATGGCCAGAGCCATAATCAGCCATAGTGGCGCGGTCACCAGCAAGATCAGCAAGCTGACCATGACATCAATCGAACGCTTGAAAAGACGGACTGCCCCGGAAAGAGGTTCTTCAAACAAACGCACCATCGGAACAGCTCCAAGCTGTTCCACGCAGGTTTTTCGTGGAATGCAGTTCAGAAGATTGGGAACAATGCGAAATGCCACCCGCGAACCGCGTCCGCATTTCACCATCGTATCAAACAGCATTTGCGTGGGAATATCTGGGTCGGTGATCAGCACCTCTCCAATGGAATAAAGTCTGATAAACCGGTGCATTTCGTCATAGCGGCCTAGCGTTGGCCAATTTTGCATAGCCTGGCTTTTCGGCGATTTTCCGTCTGAAGTAATAAAGCCAACCACACGACGGCCAAGTTTGGGATCGTGTGCGATTTCATTAACACACATTTCAGCGACGCTGTTCGAACCAACGATCAAAATCGGGATGACATTCATGTGGCGGCGGCGATAGAAGGTTTGCAAACTGCGCAAGCCGCTCCGATAGACCAGCGAGAGTGTCAGATTCAGCAAAAAGAAAAGAATGAAAATGACTCGTGAGTAAGAAAATGCCGCGTAGGCAAACCCGCCCCGATAAAAGAATGCCAGCATCGTCACCAGCAAGGCCCCAATCGAAACGGCTTTGAAGATGTTGATGAAGTCTTCGCTGAAGGAAAATTCGCCGCGCACTCTATATAAGCTTTGAAACCAGAACGTCAGGACCTGAACTAACGGCACGAAATAAAGCACGCTCAGGTATGGAGCGTAATCAGATTGAAATCCTACTGGGAGCCAAACATTCCAAGAGGCCACTGGCCAATGGCCCCAAATCAAAAATGACTTTTCAGGATGCCGCAACCAGAATGCCAGCATAAACAACGCCCCTGCCAGCAAGCCGTCGGAAATCACAAGTAAGCCAGTGATTACCTTGATGGAAGGCTCGCTGAGCGGCAACAGGCGCGGCAGCGTCTGAGTATTTGTGTCAGTTTTGTGGGCGGAGAGAGCTTTGCTATTCGGTGATGAAAGTAACGACATCTCAAGAAAGACCTTCTGCTTATTGTTTATGAGAAGGGGAACCTGCGAGTGATCTTACGGCAAGCAGCTTTCGGCTTCAACACAGCACTGCTCAAAAAAGTTTGCAATGCTTCCGAAGGAATGAAAGAGCAAGCAGGAGATCAAAGCACGTCAACGATGAAATTGTGGTTGGTGAAATGTTGTTGGTTGGTGTTGAGGAATGATTGAATCTCTCGGCTACGCATTAAGAATGTATAGGTAGGCCAGTAGCGGAAACGTCATTGGAAGGACAGGTCAGGAGGTTGCGGTCATTACGAAACGTATAGGAATGTCCTCAATGCGTAGCGCGAGAGCAAGTTGGGAACACGTGGAGTGTTCGCCAATTTCGTGGCGCGCAGTTGTCAAACTTCAAAAGTTAGCTGCGCGGTCAAACTCAAAGAACTCTTTCAATCTGGAATCGCGTCTGTCGTGCATCGGCCCTAAATTCATCCCAGCAAAGACGCGCTGTTACTTCGCTCGAAACTTTTCATACGCCCAGTTGGTGTAATTCT
>CAYLJQ010001038.1:0-2213 GCA_964383955.1 uncultured Heliomicrobium sp.
GCTTCTTCCGGGCTGTGGTAATTCAGCAATCGTCGCTGCTCGAACTCTTCCTTCAACTCTTCAATCGTATAAAGTCCCGGTTCCACACCTTCAACCGCCATGGTTTCCACAATTTTCAACAACATCGTGTTGTAGGGCGTTGGCACATAATGTTTTTCGCCCAACAAAATGATTTCACCATTGAAATAACCCGCTTCCGTCTCCCCTCGTTTTAACTTCAAATCAGTCCAGGTGGAAGGATAAGTCCGAAGCTCGAAAGGCATGCTTTCGGCCTGGTGAATCTTTTCCGCATCTTCCGTTACGTTGCGAAGCTCGTTCAAGCGCTTATCAAAATCAATGGGATTATTGGGATCAACAATTGAAATGCCCGCCTCTTTCAAAACGTGCAACCCTTCTTCTTCCACGTCAGCCATGAACCGGCTGATGGCAGGCGTCACGATCCCAAGCTGGTAATGTTTATCCAGAATGGAAAACGTGGCGTTGTGCAGATTCAGAATCAGCTTGCTCCATTTGACGGCCATGATGGATTCGTGCGTCGTGACATTAAATCCGGCCTTGCCCAGGCATTCGGCGACTTCCAGCCCAAACTCATCACAACCGAGCGGATAATTGCCGATGGAAATCGTGTTTTGCAGCGTGTGAGCAATCACGCCAGGAGCAAGAAATGTCGCGCATAAAGCAGCCATCGCTCCATACACAATCATGAACCTGCGAGCTGCCATCTCTTCGTTTCTGACGCCATTTTGCAGGCAGAAAATCGGCGTGTCTTCCGGGAAAACTTCGCGCAAGGCTTGCACCGAAGCGGCGGTTTGCGCGCTTTTGACAGTCAGGAAAACCACGTCATCCGCTTGCGGAGTAATTTCGTGAGGCGAAGTGACAGCCGTGAGTTTCACCACGCGATCACCTGTTGACGATTTAATCTGCAAACCGTTTTCGTTGACAGCATCGGCATGGTCCTGCCGGGCAATCAACATGACGTCAGCGCCGCTTTCGGCCAGCATTGCACCGACTAAACTGCCAATCGCTCCTGCTCCGTGGATGATGAATCTCATCTTGTACCTTCGGAAGAACTGAGTTGATAAATGTCTTATTGCTGGTTTGGGAATAGAGCGTCGGCAAAGCATAACGGGCATCAATTGATGCCCGTTGCCGATTGTCTCAATTTCAACGCCCCCGGCTGGACTCGAACCAGCGACCCTTAGCTTAGAAGGCTAATGCTCTATCCAACTGAGCTACGGGAGCAACGCGCCGTAATTTACGCGATAGGTGCAGGCAAGGCAAGCACCTGTTTTACCTGCGGACGTCCAGTTGCCGGTCGTCGTAAAACCGTATGCGCTGTGCAGCCAACAACTTGGCAATAAAGACGATCTGGCCGGTGTGATAGCTGAAATGTTCCACCCCATGAAACACGGCATCAAATACCGTCTGGGCAAATCCTTGCGGAACAATCCGGCGCTGAAGCGGGGCGTCTGCATCGGCGACCGTTTCGCTTTCCAACGTTGCCAACACAACATCCACTTCGGCCAGAGTCGTTCGCATCAATGCCAGCAATTCATCTTTGCCAAGTTGGCGGTCTTCGACAAATTCACTGTCGCGCTCTCGACGATCGGTTGCGCCACCGACCCCGGCAATCATCCACTGCCGTATGTTCCCGCATAAATGCAGAATCAAATTGCCAATGCTGTTGCTGGCTTCGTTTGGACGCCACCAGATTTGTTCGTCAGCCAGTTCGGCCAACGCCCCGGAGATTTTGACTGCGTAATCCTCGCTCAGCCGAAACCGCGCGTGACGCAAAAATGCCTGTGCCGTTATCAACGGTGCTTCCGGAAATTCCAATAAGAACGAGCGTCGTGCCTGCTTCATAAGTTCGCTCCCCCTCTCAACATTCTACCTGCCGGTTCGGAATTATAGCGATTTGCAGGCGCGTGCGACTTCTTGATTCGGTTGGACAGGTTCAGAACCTGTTCAAGGCTGAATGTGTGGGTCGCACTTGACTGAAAGCTGCTATAAGCCTTCGAGTTTCAGCCAATTTATCGTGTCAGAAAAGGCATAGCATTTGCTGACGACCTTACCGATTTAACCCCAGGAAAGGTGCCATCAATGTTTGATGTAAGGGATCGGAGAAATTCCCACAACCCAAGACCTACAATTAAAAATTATTTTGTCGTGCGCTCCCAATCCGATCAGCCTGTCTGACCGTACCGTGAGTGACA
>CAYLJQ010001039.1:0-2213 GCA_964383955.1 uncultured Heliomicrobium sp.
GAGATATAGGAGTCAATTACCGAGGTGCGGGCGCTGTTTAGCGCAATGCCGCGAACCACCTGACCGGCGGTATTTCCGTGAATGTAACACCGATCAACAACCAGATCGTGGGGCACCGTATCAGTTAAACTCTGCGCACCACCACCTTCTCCCAATTTCAGCAGGTTATTACTGTAAAGCTGTTCGGCATCAACACTGATTTCCAGACCGATCAAACGGTAATGGTGCGCCCCATCTTGAGTCTCAATCGCGGCCCTATCATTTGGCGAGATGATCTTGGGTAATAAATCAGCGTATTTTGGTGTGATCCTGTTTCCTGGTTGTGGCAGGCAGGAATCCGGCGCTGCCGATCGAATAACTATCCATTCATCCCCCGGCGTTCTTTCAACGGGCTTGGCTGGCAACACAAAATTGCCGAGGTAAACCCCTCCCGGCTGCAAAAGAATGGTATCTCCGGGCTGGGCAGCCTGAATTACATCTTGAAGTCTAGCGCCGTTGGCGACATTGAAAATCCGCCCTTGTGGCTTGGCATAGGTCGAATCAAGAAAAACACGCGGTAATTCAGGCAGGGTTGCTGAAACTTGCACACTGTTGTCTTGCGCGCGAATACAAAAAAAGAAGGCGCTCGCCCCTGCAATGAAAGCGCCAATCAAAATGACCATCCGAGATAACTGCAACAACATAGCTCCCTTCCTCGATGAAATCAGCTTGTCCAGGCAAAAAACAATGTAACTCAAACCTTCATTGCGTGCGAGAATTCTGCAGAGGGAGAGCCAAAACTCCAGCGGTCGCTTTTGCTAGTGACCCCAAATCACATCCCACGTCATTGCCGTCCGTTCCACCAGCTTTATATGGCTTGAGCAACGACATTTGAAAACCATTGCCGCTTCGATCAATAACGCCAATATCGGCCAGCGATTTCGGAAACAGATTTCCCGTGGGGTAAACACTGGCTGCACCGCCTGCCAGCACATTACGAATAAAGGTTGCGCCAGGCATATAACTATTGAGTGTGCCGTTGCCAGGAGCGGCTCCGTCCCCTTTCACGCCATATTCATTATGAGCGCTAAGGTTGTTGGTGAAAACGAACCCCTTACTGGGGGATCCATACACTGTAATCACGCTGCCCGTATGAAAAACACTATTGTGGTCAACCACCACATCGGGCGCATCACTGATTTGCAAAAAACGCCCGTGCGTTCTTCCCCAACGGCCGCCGTTAATATCATCCCACAGATTATTGGCAATCAGAATCCGGTTCATTTGCTCACACGGATGGCTTGTATCACGTCCCAACAGGTTAATCCCGCCACCACTGTGTCGAATGATATTGTTGATGAAAGTCACGTCTCGAGTTACGGACCATGGAGCAGAACCATCCTGATTGACGCTTTTGAACACCATTGCAAAACCGTCCTGAGCGTCTGCCCAGTTGTTTTCAAAAATGTTTCCTTCAATCAAAACACGCTGAGCATTCTTCAACTCGAAAAGATTTTTGACCGTCCAATGAATTCCTGCATATTCCGGCTCACCGGTTTTCCAACGTAAGGGCTTGTAAACATGATTGTTCCGAAACTCTATGTCGGACGGGACAAGGTCTTTGATCTTCGCATCGGCCCCTCCCAGCATAAAATTTTCGCCCGAACCTTCCAGGTAGTTATTGACGATTTTGAAAGGCCCCGGCCCATTCCAACCGCAGATTGCCTGCGTGTCCAAACCCACTCCGTGACATTCCGAGACATAGGAATCAATGATTGATGTGCTGGCGCTGTTAAGCGCTATGCCACGCGAAACATCGCCTTTCTCATTTCCATGGATGTAGCAGCGATCAATGATCAAATTCGTCGGCACGACGGCGAGCGAACTCTGCGCTTCACCACCATCGCCCAATTTTACAATGCCGTAATTTGTCTTCACTCCCGATTGAATACTGACGTCCAACCCAATCAACCGGTAATTGTGGGCCCCCGGCGCAGTCGAAATAGCGGCATCGGAATTGGTTGTCACAATCTTGGGAAGCAAGCTGGACTTCTGCGGCGTCATGCGCGTACCGGCGGAGGGTAAATCGGCATCCGGTGTCGAAGTACGAATCACAATCCAGCCCGCACCTTTCTTGGCGGGCAATGTGAAGTTGCCGCTATAGGTCGCTCCCGCTTTCAATGTAATGACGTCGCCAGGGAGAGCGCGGTTAAGAGCGGCTTGAAAATCTCCGC
>CAYLJQ010001040.1:0-2208 GCA_964383955.1 uncultured Heliomicrobium sp.
CTCTTCCGCAAACGTTGCATGGGATTCTCTCAACAAACCGCCATCTTTCGACGCCGTGTTTATGAGCAATTGAATGGCTTTGATGAATCTTTTGTTTACCGTGGCGATGCTGATTTTTATATGCGCGCGCTTTTTGAACGTACAACATTCGCACATTTGGATGGCCCTTCTGTCGCCTGTTTTCGTTTGCACGAAAAGCAATTCAGCAATCGCGGGCTGGCTTTGACCGAAGTCGAAGCTGAACGGTTATTTGGAAGATCAGAGATGAAGGCATCCATTGGTGATGAATTGATATTCACTGGATGGCGATTGAAAAACCTGCCGCACTATCTGATTCGCATTGTGCGTGAATCACTCCTAGCAAGGCGTCTGCGTTTTCCACGATCCATTGAAACTTACACGCATCGCTAAATTGGTCAGTTGGCTGTAAGAGCGTGTTTTGAAGTTGCCTTTTTCCCCTAGCCCAGTCGTTCACGGCTGGGAAAAGCGGCGAAATTTGTTTCAGCCCGGTTCACCGGGCTTGCCATTGGGCTTTAGGTACAAACTATTGCGGCTAAAAGCCAATTAGAAGGACGGTAAACCGCCCTTTACTGTTTTACCGGCTTAACTCCCCAGTCGTGAACGGCTGGGCTACAGAAAACAGGCGATCAAACCGAATTTCAAAATACGCTCTAACAGGTCTTTGCCAGCTTTTATCCCGTGTGCTAAAACTTTGGGCGTTCGCAGTAAATGATTTACCCCAGGCATAACATCACGCCCTCACTGAAGCTCCTTTGTACTTATGACTCCGAATTCCATCTATCACATCATTCAGCTTAACCGGCTAGTTAAAAACCACCGAGTAAAGTTTGCTGCTGTCCTCGCTGCACATCATTTGAATCTACGCCACCTCTTTCTACGGTTCGATCCGGTGATGGCGTGCAATTTGCGCTGCCAGATGTGCTACTTCAGCGACGACCAATTCCGCAAGGACAATAAAGGCATTTTCAAACCAGAAGAGGTTGATCGCCTGGCGCAGATGTTTTTCCCCAAAGCCGTCCAGTTGGTCATAGGCTGCGGAGCGGAGCCAACGCTGTACAAAAACTATCCCGATCTGGTGAAACTGGCGAAAGAATATCGAGTCCCTTTTGTCGGTCTCACGTCCAGTGGCCAGTTAATCACAGCCGAACAACTGGAACGCCTGTTCTCTTATGGACTCAACGAACTCTCGCTTTCTGTTCATGGCGTCAAGCAAGAAACATACGAACGGTTGATGGTCAACGCGTCGTATGAACGGTTTCATGAAGTGCTTAGCCAGTTCGCGGCGCTAAAACAAACAAACAGTTCGTCTGGACCGCACCTGCGTTTTAATTTCACAGTCAATCCAGACAACCTTGAAGAGCTAGCGGACTTCTTCAAAGTCTATGGCCGCTACCCGATCAAAACATTGCAAGTGCGCCCAATTATGGACATCGGGCAAAGCGACTATCGCAATTTTGGATTGGGTCTTTGCTCTGAAACTTACAATCGAACCATCGAATCGCTGGCGAAAGAAGCGAAGGAGCGCGGCATCACTTTTCTCGCAAATCGCTACGATCCAACCTATGACGCCGAATCTGAAAACTACGGCAGCGTGATCCTTGATTCCGTCCACCGATACATTTCACCACAGCGCGTTTGGCGCAACGATTTCAATTGGCGAGAAGAAACCTACGACGAATTCTGCCGCCGCATTGGGTGGAGCCAGCGCTTACGCACCGCTCTCTTTTCACGCCGAGACGCCCTAACTTCCACAAACCCATTTAGCTACACGCTATCTGGTAGATATGACGTGAAGTTTTGAAAACTTTTCGCCGTCAGGATGATTTCAACTGGGCTACAGCCCAACCGCTCAGCCGTTTTCGTGTCGGATGAAACCAGGCGGGCAAAACAATCAGCGGAACAACAGTCAACGCCAATAAGCCAATGACCAGCCACAAACCAACGGTGAGTCGCAGTTGCTGGTAAAGGATCGCTCCTGTTAGCAACCCAACGATGCCCGGCATGATCAAGCGAAAGCTTTGCGGAGGCAGCAAGTCCATGATCGGCACATCCCATTTGCGATGATAGGCAGCAATCAGCACAGCTCCACCGGCAATCAGTGCCAGCGCGCTGGCGGCGGCGACTCCAAAACCTCCGAAGAGTTTCCCAAGCGACCAGCCCAGCGCCAGATTCAACGCTCCCAACACC
>CAYLJQ010001041.1:0-2205 GCA_964383955.1 uncultured Heliomicrobium sp.
AATGTCGAACCATTCGATTGCGGAATTCGGATTGCGGATTGGGGAATGGAAAAGCATACTCCGGCCTCTCGCAAACGAATCCAAATCCATAAGAAAATGATCGAAGCTCCTTCGGAAAATCCGCAATCCGCAATCCGCAATTCGCGATGGCTGCCTTCGTCCGCAATCTTTGTCGTATTTGCCGCAATGCTTGCCGTATCGTGGCGGCGCTGGACGTCGCCGATTGCGGACAGCGGGCGGGAGATGGATTTGCCTTTGCGATTGTTGCAAGGCGAATGGCTGTATCGCGACGTTCATCATATTTACCCGCCCTTTGCTCCATACTTCAACGCGCTGCTGTATCGAATCTTTGGTGTGCATTTGGATGTGCTGCATGCCGCCGGGATTGTTTGTTCGGTAATGATTACAGCGCTGTGTTATCGCATTGCCCGGCGTCTGCTTGAACCTGCCGAAGCGGCCATCGCGACCATTGCCGTCATCATCTTCTGTATCTTCAAACCGGCTGGCAACTTGATTCAGCCTTATGCGTTTGCGGCACTTTATGCATGCGTTTGTTCGCTAGGAACTTTGCTGTTGACGCTGCGACACGCGGAAAATCAGCGGAGCAGGGAATTGATCTTTGCCGGAGTGTTGATCGGTTTGGCCGCGATCACCAAACAAGAGTTTGCCCTGGCAGGTGCGGCGACCGTGACAGCTTCACTGGTTTACCAGCACCTTCCAAATCTCAAATCCAATCTCTTTAATCTCAAAGGATTGATTTCAGATTTGCTGTTTGCGGCTTTGCCTGCTGTTTTGGTTGCGCTTCCAGTTTATGGCTGGCTGTTTGCTAAACTTGGCTGGCAGACGTTGGTCGAAGACTGTCATTTGTTTTACACGCATTTGCCGGCGTCGCTGGTTTTTTACAACGCGCAGCGAACCGGGTTGGATCGCCCGTTGCTTTCGCTGGCGCAGATGCTGGGAGCGGCGGCTGTGGCTTCAGCGGCTTTGAGCTTCGTCGTGATGCTTGGCGACCGGCAACGAAAAGTTTTGAAATGGTCAGCATCGGCATTGATGCTTTCATTTGCGGCAATTGCAGGCATCAAACTGATTGTCGGCAAACAATGGGATGGCAGCCCGCTCAGAGCCTTGCCGATTTTGTTGCTGGCAATCATTGCTGCTGGGTTGTGGAAAATCTGGCGGAGCAATGAAGCGGACAAGATTCAACATCCAACCTCCAAAATCCAGCATCCGGCTCTTTTTGTCATTGCGGTTTACAGCTTCGCCATTCTGGCTCGCGTGGCTTTGCGCGTGCCCAGCGGCGGAGCTTTTGGCGGATTCTTTTTGCCGACTTCGCTGATTCTGTTTTGCTATTTGTTCTGGCGGATTCTGCCGAACGCGATTGAGCGTTGGACGGGCGACGAAACGTCGGTTCGCCGTACATTGCTATTTGGTCGGGGCTTGCTGGTTGTCACGATTCTGGCCGGAGCTGTGACTTTTGGAGTCCGGTATCGGAAAAACTTCAGTGTTGAGCTACACGCCGAACGAGGCCATCTATTCGCGCCAGGCGTTACCGGTCGGGAAATCAGTGAAGCATTGAACTTTATTCGCAGCTCGACTCAGCCTGATGACGCCATTGCCATCTTGCCTGAAGGCAGCGACCTGACCTTTCTGACCGGCCGGCGAATGCCCTTGCGCCATCAAATTCTGATTCCCGGTCTGATGAGCCAACGCGACGAGCTAGAGGCAATCCGGCGGTTGCGTGATGATCGCGTTCAATACGTTTTGATCGTGAACCGCCCCATGCGCGAATTTGGTCAAGAAGCGTTTGGCCGTGACTTTTACACACAGCTTGGCGAATGGATTGAAGCAAATTACAAACTGGTCAAAGTTTGCGGCCCTACCAGAAGCGACAACCCACAGATTGGCGATTCCGGTTTTTTCATCAAGATATTGAAGAGGCTTGATTAAAGGCGACTTGCAAAGCCGGGGCGGGTGGTGCAGTATCCGCTTGTCCATTCCTTCTCTCGCGCATCAACGGTGATGCGCCCAAGCCCGAAGTAGTAACGGCGGCGTTTTAGATTGTTCGAGAGCAGGCAGGTATTAACTTGAAGAAGCCGTTCTCTAGAACGCCGAACACACCTTCGCTGTTACCGTTCACCGAAGACAAATCTGATTCGAAGCTTCTCTTAAACCCCATTTCAGGGGAAAGGTACATCTTTACTATGA
>CAYLJQ010001042.1:0-2201 GCA_964383955.1 uncultured Heliomicrobium sp.
CAACCAGGCCTCGCCCCATGAAGTTTTTCCAGACACGGTTGACCGCCGCGCGAGCAAAGTACGGATTTGAAGGCGCAGTCAGCCATTCCGCCAAATGCTGGCGGCGATCTTTGGGCGAATCGAAGGCCAACGCTTCGCCATCCAGCGGCGTTGGCGGCAGAGGCTTGTTCAGTCGCGGATGATTTACTTCGCCAACCGGATTGGAATAGACCTGAACGTCACCGGCTCGCACGCCATTTTTCAAGCCCACGCGCGCGAACAGGTTTGCCATCTGGAAGTATTGTTTCTGCGTCCATTTTTCCAGCGGATGATTGTGGCAGCGCGCGCAGGTGATGGACATGCCCAGAAACGCCATCGAAGCATTTTCTGTCAGGTCGGTGACATCCTTGTGCATCACGTAATAATTGGCTGCGCCGTTTTCCAGCGTATTGCCGCTGGCCGTAATGATTTCGCGGACGGTTTTGTCCCAAGGTTTGTTCGCCCCCACGCCATCGCGAAGCCAGTTATAAAAGCTCCACATCGCTGTCGAGCCAATCTTGTCACTGGAAACCAGCAATACATCCGCCCAGCGATTGGTCCAGTAATCGGTAAACTCTTCGCGGGCCAGCAATCCATCAATCAGCTTGGCGCGTTTGTTCGCCGCGCCATCAGCCAGAAAGCTTTCAACTTCCTGTGAAGTCGGCAGCGTGCCCGTGACGTCCAGAAACGCTCTGCGAATGAATTCGCGGTCGGTCGCTTGCTCTGAAGGCGCAATGTTCAGCGTTTGAAGTTTTTTGATGACCAGTTCGTCAATAAAGTTTTGGCGCGGCGAAGCTGCGAACACTTCCGGCGAGATTTTGTTCGGATAGGGATTGGCTACGCGGGCAAAGGAAACCTGGCTTTGATACCAAATGCTGATGGCTGTTTCACCGTTGCCCTGCACTTGGACTTTGCCGTCTTCATCCACCGAAGCCACCGAAGGATCAGCCGCTGAATACTTCACCCACTTGGTCACGTCTTCGGCGTGGCCGTCGCTGTAAGAAGCAATTACACGCAATTGCTGTTCGGCGTTGGCAGCCAGCGTTGACGCTTTCGGCGAAACCTCAACCTTTGTAATGCGCACGTCAGATTCCGCCGGAGCGGCCATTCCGCTGGCAATCCATTCCGAGAGAACTTTGTATTCCAGCGAATCGGTGCTCATCCGCTTGCCGCCGCCGTGGCCAATCGCCACCGTAGGTTTCAGCAGCATCAAGCTCTTTGCCGGTTCCAGCTTGTTCACGCGCCGTCCTAACGATTGCCGAGTCAGCACATTGAAATCCGCTTCCGGATCGTATCCGCGCAGCGTTAGCTTCAGGCCGCCTTTTCCCGCCGCCGCTCCGTGGCAAGCGCCGGAATTGCATCCCAACCGAGTCAGCACCGGAATGACGTGATTTCGAAAGCTCCAACCGCCAGCCGGAGCGGTAATTTCGCTGGCTGGTTTCATTGTGTCGAAAGTAACGAGAGGCAGTCTGGTAGTTATTGTTGCTGCCGAGCTTGGCTTTTCGAAGAAATGAAACCAGGACGCGGCTAAAACAAAGAAAAATACGAATGTAAATTTACAAAGGCTTGTCTTCATATCATTGCCTTTCTGAAGTTGCTCTTTTCCTGATCAACTCTGGGGACGTTACTGCCGTTTGCGTTCGTGGACAGTTACATACACCCCTCGCCAGGTTTCTTCAAACTTATCGCGTTCGGCAGTAAACTCCGGCCAGTTCCAGGGATCAAGGATTGAAGGATGATTGAATGTAACGACGACAGCAGCCTGTCCCAGTTGTTGTCTGATTCGGTCGTACTCGATTGGAGCCTGTTGGCCCGGAGAAAGGAAGAAGCTGACGGGCGAATCTATGTTGGGGTAAAGCAACTCGGCGCAGCCGTTGTTGAAGTAGAAAATTCTGCGTTCACCGGCCAATGCGCGCGCGTGGTTCCATTCTTCTTGTTGATTTTGAAACGCCCACAATCCGGCGGATTCGGGCGAACGCTTCATCCATTTCCAGGCGTTGAACGTGATTTGGTTTCGCTCGACGTTGCCAGCCAATGCGATCAAGGTTATTACCACAATCAACGCTGGTCGAACTCGAAACACTGATAAGCCAAAAGCTACGCCCGCCACCAGCAGTGAAGAGTAATAAGTCCAGGAACCTGGCCAGCCAAAGAACGTAAAGAGAAAGACAAAATGACAGATG
>CAYLJQ010001043.1:0-2200 GCA_964383955.1 uncultured Heliomicrobium sp.
TGAAATTGACCTGACGCACTACTTCCCAACCACCAGTTTCGATGTCGAAGAAATGTTTGCGGAATTGATAGGCATCATCCGTGAGTTTCAAAATCCCCATTTACGGCAATTGCTGGAAAACATATTTGCCGACCCGGAAACCGTGCGAAAGTTCAAACGCGCTCCGGCGGCCAAGACAATGCACCATCCGTATTTGGGTGGTTTGCTGGAACATTCGCTGTCGCTGGTCAAACTGTGCAAAAAAGTTGGCGGGCATTATCCGGGCATTGATATTGATTTGTTGCAGACCGGAGCGGTGCTCCACGATTTCGGCAAAATTGATGAGCTCTGTTACGAACGCGCCTTCGGGTACACCAACGAAGGGCAAATGATCGGTCATCTGGTGATGGAAACGATCATGGTTCATGACCATATTCAGCGGATTGAAGGGTTTCCGGATGAATTGCGCCGTCACCTGTTGCATCTGCTGCTGACGCATCATGGCAAACTGGAGTATGGGTCACCCAAATTGCCCAGCACGCCAGAAGCGCTGATGCTGTCTTACCTGGACGATCTGGATTCCAAGGTGGAAGCGATGCAACGGTTAATCGCCGAACCGCATGCGACCGGAGATTGGTCGCGTATTTCGCCTATGTTCGAGCGGCCAATTTATCGCGTCCGTACAAACGAATCTACATTGGCTGACGAAACGGCATCGGAATCGCAATTGACACAAGCCGCCGGGGCCACGTCGCAGACGGAAAAGAGACAAGCTGCGGCCCAAAAGCCAAACGCTCGTCCAGGAAGTTTCAACAACCCGTTTGCAGTTTTGGCGAATTTAGGAAAACCCGAATAGCCGATAAATCGCTGGTAGTACTTGATCCGCAGACCGGCTTTGTGCCAATTTCTTCCCTACAGAAATACCCATTTTTTTATACCCGATTATCAGGAGGCGAAATCAACTCATGATTTCAGGAATTCTTTTGGCTGCCGGCGAATCAAAACGCATGCAGCCTGCGTTCAAACCCTTGCTCAAATGGGGCAGGCGGACTGTTGTCGGTGAATGTGTCCACCAGATGCGAAACTCTGAATTAGCGGACATCTTCGTGGTGCTGGGTCACAGAGAGGCCGAAATTCGTCCCGTGCTGGCTGGCACCGGAGTTCAATTCGTCGTCAATGAAGATTACCCCAAAGGCATGCTGACTTCGGTCAAAACCGGCCTGGCCATGCTTGGCCCGAACACGGATGCGGTGATGATCGCGCTGGTTGACCAGCCGATGATTCAAACTGCCTTGATCAACAAACTGATAGGCGCTTACGGCGACGGCAGCAAAGGCATTGTCATCCCGACTTACAATGGCAAACACGGGCATCCAATTATCGTCAGCGTCGGTTTCGTGGAAGAAATCATGCAGTTAGACGAAGCCAGCCCGGAAGGTCTCAGAGCTTTTATCAACGCTCATAAAGGTGATTGGCTGGAAGTGCCGGTTGAAACCCCAGGAGTTCTGGAAGACATGGACACGCCGGAAGATTACGCGCGGCTGAGCAAACCGGCTGAGCCGCTTTACGAACATCACAAATGGCATCCGTAAGATGTCGCTTTTGAGAGTGCGGCAGTTCTGGTGCCGCTTTGGTAGTCCTTAGCAATTTCAAGTATGTCAGAAAGAAGGACTACCAAAGCTACGCCAAAGGCGCAGCACTCCAAAAGGCATCGGAAGTTCTAGCTTAGTTTGGCTTTTTCACAAACAGCGGG
The DNA here is from genome assembly GCA_964383955.1 of uncultured Heliomicrobium sp. Classification (GTDB taxonomy): domain Bacteria; phylum Acidobacteriota; class Blastocatellia; order RBC074; family RBC074; genus RBC074. Next base: position 1,733 of record CAYLJQ010001043.1, read on the forward strand.
AAGATATTCTGAAACGCATAGTCTTTGATTTCCCGATCCAGCCGCCGGGTGTCTTGCGCTGAATCTTTTTCTGTCGCCGTCGCCTGAGTGTTAAACGCTACGATATACGCCAGGCGCGTGTCGGGACGAAAGTAAAAGTGCGATACGAACCCGTTCTGGCTGCCGCTGTGACCGATGAAATGCTGATTGAAATTATCTTCAATGAAAAAACTCAGCCCCATCGCGTCTTTACGATTCTGTCCCTGCGGTTCAACCATTTCGGAGGAAGCGATCTGAATCTGCGGTTGAAACATTTCTTCCAGCGAACTGCGTTTCAACACTTGATCGTAAGTTGCCTGCCGCCGAATGTCTCCCGCCAAAAAACTGACGTACTTGACCATATCCGGCAGCGGAGCATTCAGTCCACCGTTTGAAACGGTAATGCACGTATTCACGTCAAAGCGCGATGGAGTCAGCTAGCCCTCTTTC
>CAYLJQ010001044.1:0-2194 GCA_964383955.1 uncultured Heliomicrobium sp.
ATCTTGTCAACGTCGTCGCGCAAAGCCCTCTCTCGATTACGGGGACAGGCCCCTTCAAAGTTGGCGGCTACAGCGTCATGGAAAGTTTACCGACTGGCGCACTTTTGGATGATTTCCGCACGTACAATCGAGCGTTGACTCAGTTGGAAGTGCTGAGCATCAGCAACTGCATTCTGACCAATGCGCCAACCATTACGCCGATTGCCCAGACTGTTTCACAAGGCTCTGCGCAAACGCTGCCGATTGCGATAGTCGGTGATGTGGAAACTCCGGCGGGGAATCTGATCGTCACGGCGACCTCCGTTCCAAAAGGCATTTCCGTCACGGGCATCACCAATACCGCAGGCAACATCTCTGCGCTTCTTGCCGCCGATTGTTCGGCGAGGGTTGGCAACAACACAATTGAACTGACGGTTTCCGATGGGAAAGGAAGAACGGCGACGGGCAATCTGATCCTGACTGTTACAGCCAACATTGCGCCAAGCTTGAGCTATCCGGCTTCCACAATCGGCTTGGGCGGTTCGACTTCGGTGACGCCAACGACAGCGACAGACAACGGTTCGATCACGGGATTTAGCGTCCTCAGCGTTACGCCCGCGATGACCGTTGCGCCAACTGTCAATGCTTCCGGCGTCGTTTCCATCAGCAATGCCGGTCCGCTCGGCAGCCACACGATTGTCATTCAAGCTACCGACAACTGCGGAGCGACGACCAATGCCAGCGTCACTGTCAATGTCGTCACGTGCAGCAGCATCACCATTTCACCCACAGCGCTGCTGAATGGGCTGACCGGCGTCAGCTATGCGCAAACGCTTACCGCGACCGGCGGCAGCGGGTCATACACCTTCAGCCTGGCTTCGGGGAGCCTGCCCGCCGGGCTGAATTTGAGCGGCAACCTGATTGTCGGCAGTCCCACAACCGCAGGAGCTTCGACCTTCACAATCCACGCCACCGACACCAACTCTTGTTTCAGCGAACGCGCCTACACGGTGGTCATTGGCAGCACCGGTTTGATGTATTACCCGCTGGCGCGTCCGGTGCGTCTACTGGATACGCGCAAAGGCGCAAGCTCGAATGCCTGCAATCAGCCCAATGCGCAGATTACCGGCGGCTCTTCACTAACGATCACAGCGCGCGGAATCTGCGACGGCATGACCATTCCAGCCAATGCCACCACGCTGACCGGCAACGTCACAATCGTTCAACCCACAGCGAATGGCTTCCTGACGCTGTTTCCCGGCGATGTTCCGCAACCCACCGTCGCCAGTTCCAACTTCCTGGCCTCTGAAGTGCTCAACAACGCGTTCACCGTTGGCCTGGGAGCGGCGGATGGCGCGCTCAAAATTTTTGTCTCGGCAACCAGCCACGTCGTGATTGACGTGACTGGCTATTACGCGCCGCCAACAACAGGCGGGCTGTATTTCCATCCGCTGCCAAAACCGATTCGCTTGCTGGAAACCCGAACGGGCTTCACAGGCTGCCAAACCACTGGAACGGCTTTGCTGGCAGGCTCGACGCGGTTGCAAACCGGAGTGTTGACGTGCGACGGCGTGACAATTCCAACCGGCGCGCAAGCTCTGGTCGGCAACGCAACAACAACCAACACGACCAGCAACGGCTACCTGACGCTGTATCCGGCGGACGCCGCACAGCCCTTTACCGCCAATTCCAATTTCGTTACCGGTGTAAACCGGAACGCGCCGTTCACCGTCGGCCTGTCGCTGAACGGCGAATTCAATATCTTCACGGCGGCAACCACTGACCTGGTGATTGACGTGATGGGCTATTACAGCGCGCAGGCCAACGACACAAACGGCCAGGGATTGTTGTTCAACTCGCTCGGTTCGCCGCTCCGCTTGATGGATACGCGATCCGGTCAGTCGGCTTGTTACACGCCCGGCGCGCCGATGACCGGAGGCACGGTCTACACGCAGGAAACACAAGTTCCCTGCTCCAACCTGACCGCAGCGGCCAGAGGCCTGGTTGGCAACGTCTCGACGGTGAACGCGTCGGCCAACGGCTTTGTAACCTTCTGGCCCAGCAATGCCGTTCAACCAAACGTCGCAACGTCCAACTATCAAACCGGCAGAGTCTTCAACCGTCACTTCACGGTCGGCCTGGGAACGGATGCCGCCTTCAAACGCTTCACCTCTTCCACCACCGACCTGATCATAGACATCTCCGGATTCTTTGC
>CAYLJQ010001045.1:0-2185 GCA_964383955.1 uncultured Heliomicrobium sp.
GATTGTGCTGGATGTGTTAACACGAAAAGAGGTCAAACGTATTGCTGTTGGTGAAACGCCCGTTGGCATTCTGATTACGCCCGACGGCAAACGTGCTTTCGTCGCAACGATGCAAACCGGTCAGGTGACGGCAGTGAACCTGACTGATCTGAACGTTATCAAAAAGATCGAACCAGGCCAGGGGCCGGACGGGCTGGCTTGGGCTGGGAAATAACCCCTGCAAGGGGATTGGAATTTGGCAAACATGTTGCGCTTGTTATGCACGCAATACATCAACCCCCAAGACAAGAGGTGACTGAATGAATCGCAGATTGCTTTTGAACTTTATGCTAATTGCTCTGACGACCGGTATCCTTGGGATCTCCACCGTCGAAGCTCAACTAGCGAGCAACAACGCGAGTGACCCGATTGGTCAATTGGAAGGCTTCTGGCAGGGAGAAGGGAAGTTTTCCGGCATGCAGGCTTCAGCGCAGGCGAAATGGGAATGGATGCTGGGCGGAAAGTTTTTGCGGTTGAACATTCGCTATGAAATGAAATTGCCTGACGGCAAAAAACAGGCATTCGAAGGCCATGGGTATTACAAACCGAAAGGAAATGGAAAATACGAGGGCCGTTGGTTCGATTCGCAAGGAAATTCCTATCCAGTCCAAGGAACGCTGGAAAATGGCACGCTGACATCTATGTGGGGAGAAAGTGAAAACTACAATGGCAAGTCTGTTTACAGGTTTTCTGCCGCCGAAAAGACGCTGGAAGTCACAGACTTCACAAAGCAGAAAGATGGAAGCTGGAAAGAGTTTTCGAATTTCAAGCTAACACCCAGCAAGTAACCCGCACTGCCAGTAAGAGAAAACAGAAGAGGCTCCGAAACGATATTTTGTTCCGGAGCCTCTTATTCTTATGATCGCTTGTCTTGCAGATCAGCCTAGTTCTTTTTCGGAGGAGCTGGGGTTGGTGAGGGTGGAGCCTTCACCACTTCGTAGCCAGCAGCTTCCCAGGAGTTCATTCCACCAAGCAAAGCACCTGCATCCTTATATTCGTTATGTTGTTCCAGTAAGTACGCCGCACGGGCGCTAGTATGTTCGGACGGTCAGGTGCAGTACGCAATAATGCGTTTGTTTTTCGGAAGCCCGCTGAAATCGCCCGCCTCGATCCTGCTCAGCGAATAATCCAGCGCGCCTTTGATGTGCGAAATCTTGTAGGCTTCAGGGCCGCGCACATCAATGATGACGCCTTTGCCTTCATCAACCAACTTCTTGGCTTCTTCCGGGCGGATACGCGGCATTTTGTCTTCAGGATTTGGGGTTTGGACTGGCGCTGGTGCCGGAGAAGCGGCTGCCAAATTGGGAGCCGCTTCTCCGGTTGTCGCCTTTTGCGATGTGGATACTGCCAAATGTGAGCAAGCCAGCGTCAGGCACGCGCTTGTCAAAATCAGCACTCCACGACTGATAACGGAAAGTATTTTCATAACTTCATCTCACTTTTATTTTGAGGTTGTTGGTTTAAGCTCGCGGAAGCTCAGCTACGAAAGCAATGGAAGTTTACACGACAGCTTTGACGTCTCACAATCGCCGCCGCAAAATTTTAAGGCTTGAACTTTCTTTATTGGTCGGCCAAGATGAATCTCTTCTGGCGAATTTAGGTTCAAACTGTTTTGTTGATGAAGTTTTACTGCCGAAATTATTTACTCTTGGCCTTCTGCATTCCTGCTAGCTTTCTTTTTGCTTGTAGCCAAAAGACGACAGTGCAAAAACAGGCTGCTTCAACGCCTACGCCAACTCCAACCCCGCAACCAAAACCCTTTATTGCTTTCCTGAAAGGCGGCGATCTGTGGCTGATCCGCAGCGATGGCACGGAAGAGCGAGTGCTCACAATTGCCAGCGAAGGGCAGACCATCCAGGATTTTGTCTGGTCGCCTGACGGTACTCGCGTGTATTGCCTGGTTGGCTCGAAATTCCTCGTAATAGAAGCTGCTTCGGGAAAACAGGCAAATGCCGGTGAACTTGCTGCGCCGCCTGGCGTAACAATTGATCGTTTTGATCTGGCAAGCGATGGCCAAACATTCGCGATTGTTGCGTCTGATGCCAACACCATGACGAAACTTTATGCCGTGACTGTCGGTCAAAGCGAAGCCCGCGAACTGGCAATTGATCAGTACAATGCATTGATTCCCGTGCGACCGCCGGTG
>CAYLJQ010001046.1:0-2185 GCA_964383955.1 uncultured Heliomicrobium sp.
GATTGCATTTTTGGTTGCAGATGGGTTCGACGATGTGGCGGTTTCCGGCATGAAAAAAGCGCTGACCGCAGCCGGAGCAGTGGTGAAAATCATTGCGCCCAGGCTGGGAAATTTAACAAGCGCGAAAGGCGCCGATGTCAAAATTGATTTCAGTTTGCTGACCACTTCTTCGGTTTTATTTGACGCCGTGTATGTTCCAGGCGGCGAGCAAAGTGTGAAGGCTTTGCTGGCTGAAGCGGACGCTCTTCATTTCGTTAACGAAGCATACAAGCACTGTAAAACTATTGCCGCCAGCGGAGCAGGCGCTGAATTATTGCGCGCTTCTTACATCGGCAAGGCGCAGGCTGCGGGGAATGCAGAGGCGAAGGATCAACTGGTTTCGGAACCGGGCGTGATTCGTGGCAATGGCCAGATTGGCAAAATCGCAACCGCCTTCATCGAAGCAATTGCGAAACATCGCCACTGGGATCGTGAAATGAAAGGGGACGTTCCCGCCTAAGTGAGCTTGTTCTCAAGATTTGGGAAACGATTTCCGAAAAAAGCGATGCAACAAAACCACAAATTGGAGGCAGTAAAGATGGTTGAAATCGGCTACAAACTTTGCAGCGAAGAGCAATCGCCAGAAGACCTGATTCATTGTGCGCACCGGGCGGAAGAAGCCGGCTTCGGTTTCGCAATGATTTCGGATCATTACCATCCGTGGGTGGATAAACAGGGGCAAAGTTCTTTTGTGTGGGCGGTGCTGGGTGGCATCGCCCAGGTAACGGAACGAATGAAAATTGGAACGGCCGTTACTTGTCCAACGGTCCGCATTCATCCGGCCATCATCGCGCAAGCTGCGGCAACTGTCGCAACGATGATGCCTGGACGATTTATGTTAGGTGTTGGTTCGGGCGAAAACCTGAATGAGCATATCTTTGGCGATCACTGGCCTGAAGCCGATGTGCGGCTGGAAATGCTGGAAGAAGCGGTTTCCGTTATCCGGTTGCTGTGGCAGGGCGGCCAGCAAAGCCACCGCGGAACTTACTACACGGTGGAAAACGCGCGCGTTTACACGCTGCCGGACGAACCGCCGCCGATTCTGCTTGCCGCCAGCGGGCCAAAGGCCGCTGAACTGGCTGGGCGGATCGGCAATGGTCTTTGTGCGACTTCGCCCGATAAAGAACTGAAACAGCAATTTGAAAAAGCTGGTGGCAAAGGCAAACCCTGTTACGCTGAAATGACGGTTTGCTGGGCGGAAGACGAAGCCGAAGCCCGGCGCACGGCTTTTGAATGCTGGCCAACCGCTGGTATGACAGGGGAATTGTCTCAAGTGCTACCCGTTCCGGCTCATTTTGAGCAAGCGGCAAAAATGCTGAAGGAAGAAGACGTCGCCAAGGACATTCTTTGTGGCGCTGACGCTGAAAAACATCTTGAAAAGATCAACCAGTATATTGAGGCTGGCTACACGCATGTTTGGGTACATCAGGTAGGCGAAGATCAAGAAGGATTCTTCCAGTTTTATGAACAGGAAATTTTGCCGAAGCTGGCGCAGCAGTCATCTTCGGCAAAGAAAACCCAAGCCAAAGCGGCTCGCTCATCTTCGTCAAAAGGCTGACGAGGATCAGGACGACAAAACTGGTTTTTCGCCAATAGTTTCTCGAAGCTTGGCAAACAATTGGGCTAAATCGTCAGGACGATAGTTGGCGTTTAGCCCGCTTGTGCTGGGCAAAGTCCAAACCATTGCACCCTGCAATTGGTGTGGTTGTGGCCCGACAGCGGCATTCGGGAAATTAAACGCTGCCCGATACGCACCCAGACCAACGAAGGCTACACATTGAGGCCGGTATTGCAGGAGTTTGTCATTTAGAATTTCTGCGCCGCGAACATACTCATCCCTGGCCAGTTCCGCTGCTGAATTCGTCGCGCGTGCAACCAGGTTGGTCAGCCCATAGCCGAGGTCAAGCAGTTCCTGCTCTTCGTAGGGGGAAAATAAGCGGTCCGTAAATCCAGCCTTGTACAGTGTCGGCCAGAACCGATTTCCTGGCCGGGCAAAATGATGGCCAACCGCCGCCGTATAAAGCCCCGGATTGATTCCACAGAAAAGCACGCGCAATCCGCTGGCAATTACATCGGGCAGCGTTTTTCCAACGGCAGCCAGTAACTCCTGTTTGGTTGGTTTGTGGTGAACCATGGAATCAAACCT
>CAYLJQ010001047.1:0-2184 GCA_964383955.1 uncultured Heliomicrobium sp.
CTCTCCCGCTCCGCCAACAACCCGAAGCTCCAAATCCCAGGACTCGCGCGAAGCCGGCGACAGCAACCTTGCGACTGAAAATCTGGTCACCAGAGTTGGGCTGGATGTGCAGGAAACCAGCGAAATCTCAGTAGCCAATCAAACCAGTTCCACCGTCATCCTGAATGAAATCAAAAAGCACAAAGGACGTGTCATCACGGCATTGGCGATTTTAGTTTTGGCCGTCGCCGGAATCGGATTTGGCGTTGCTAAATGGATGACCGATACGCCGAACGAACCTGCGTTCAAAAATGCCAAATTCACGAAGCTCATCACATCAGGTCGTCCAGTTGATGCTGTAGTTTCGCCGGACGGGAAATACGTCGCTTACATTGTTGATAACGGTAACAAACGAAGCTTGTGGGTAAGACAGGTAACACCATCCAGCAACGCCATCCAAATTTCGCCAGCGACGGATTTGCGGTTTCGTTCGCCAACATTTTCCCATGACGGAAACCACATCTATTTCGTGCAGCGGAAATCCGATTCTCCGGTTGGAGACCTTTACCGCGTGCCAACGCTAAGCGGTCCCGCGCGAAAACTGTTATCCGGTGTCAGCAGTCCCGTGGCGCTTTCCCCGGACGATAAACAAATCGCTTTTGTTCGGGAATTGGCCGATTCCAGCGCCTTGCTGATTGCCAACGCCGATGGAACCAACGAACGCGAACTGTTGAGTCGAAAACTTCCGGATTCCTTTTCAATTGAAGGCCCGGACTGGTCTCCGGACAGCAAAACCATCGCGTGCCCAGTTGCCAATTTTTCCGGAGGCATCAATCAAAATGTCGTTGCGGTTCAAGTGGCTGATGGCAGTGAAACAACTATGCTTTCAGAACCTTGGCCCAATGTTGGCCGAGTCGCCTGGACTGAAGACGGCAAAGGAATCTTGATGGCGGCACGCGAACCCAGCAATTTGGGCGCGTCGGGCCGCCAAGTGTGGTTTGTCAGTTACCCCGGCGGTAAAACGACTCACGTCACAAACGATCTGAACGATTACAGAGGCGTCACAATTTCCGCTGATGGAGCGACGATTGCCGCAGTTCAGATCAACCAGATTTCGAATCTTTGGGTTGCACAGGCAGACGGAAGCAGTGCTCGCCCCATCACTTCCGGCTCAGGCAGTAGCGATGGCGTGCAAGGCCTGGCCTGGACGCGCGATGGAATGATTGTTTATTCGTCAAACGTCAGCGGCAAACCTGATATTTGGAAAATCAGCGCGGACGGCACCAGCGCGCAACAACTGACGACAGACAATGGCTACAATACTTTTCCGGCAACGTCAGCAGACGGACGCTTTATCGCATACATTTCCGACCGCAGCAGTTCAGGCGGCAACATAGGCATCTGGCGAATTGACAGCAATGGCGGCAATCCCAAACAGCTTACGTTTGGGCAACTCGACCTTGATCCCCGATTCACACAGGACAGCACAGCCGTCATCTTTTCTTCGATCAAATCCGGGAAACGCACGTTGTGGAAGGTTGCTACAGAAGGCTCCGAACCGTCACAAATTCTGAATGTGCTTTCGGAATATCCGGTGACGTCACCCGATGGCAAATGGCTGGCTTGTTCCTTCAGGGATGAAAAAACCACTGTGGCAGCAAAGTTTGCGGTGTTGCCAATCAGCATTTTGCAGTCTGGGATTGATAGCCTACCAACCACGTCGTTTGATATTCCGACCACTCCCTGGCGGCTGGTTCGCTGGTCATCCGACAGTCAAGCGTTGACTTATGCAGCGTCCCTGAGCGGTGTATCAAACATTTGGAGCCAGCCGATTAACGGAGGCCCGCCCAAGCAATTGACGAATTTTGGCTCCAATCACATTTTTGGGTTCGATTGGTCGCCTGACGGAAAATCCCTGGCTCTGGCTCGCGGACTGGAAACGCGGGAAATCGTCTTGATCAGTAACTTCAAAAAGTAGAATGAAAGACAAACGCATCATTCCAATTTTCATTGTCGTTTTTGTGGATATTCTTGGCTTCAGCATCATTTTGCCATTGCTGCCGTTTTACGCCGGGACATTCAACGCGTCGGATCAATTGATCGGATTGTTAATCGCGTCCTATTCGATGTGCCAGTTCATCGCAGCTCCGCTTCTGGGGCACTTGAGCGACAACCACGGCCGCCGGCCTGTGCTTTTGTATAGTC
>CAYLJQ010001048.1:0-2182 GCA_964383955.1 uncultured Heliomicrobium sp.
TCAGTGTTTATCCGTGGTTAATCGTTTGTCTCAATGTTGCTTGTTCTGATTTAGAGCCGCCAAAGTTGTTGTTTATAGCTTGGAGCGCGTTAGCATTTCTCCTGTTGCTGATGCGCTCCATTTTCGCGTCCAGCTTATCTTGATTGCGCGACTTCCGACCGCATCTTATGATTCGCCAACCTATCGGCGTCTGCCGTGACTATCACGAACAATGTGAACTGAAAACAAGGGATGAAAGATCGCATCCGTCTCATCAAAAAGGGGCCTTCTCAGAAAAGACTGCTTTGCCAACGACAATGGTTATTTGGGCTGTCGCTTTTGTTATGGCTGTGCTGCGTGATGAGAGGGCAAGCACAATATCGCTTTGATTCCTGGACGACGGACCATGGCCTACCGCAAAACTCCATTACTGCGATAACTCAAACCCGCGACGGTTATCTTTGGTTGGCGACTTTTGGAGGGTTGGCGCGGTTCGACGGCGTGCATTTTACAATCTTCGAACGCGCCAACAGTCAGCTTCCCTCCAATCGTCTGACGACCTTGTTTGAAGACCACGAAGGAGTTTTGTGGATTGGGACGGAAGATAGCGGGTTGGCTCAATACCGAAATGGCGTGTTCCGTTCCTTTCTCACAACCGCGCAGGGATTGCCGCACAATCAGATTCGTCAGGTCTTTGAGGACAACAATAAAAGATTAGGCATTGTCACTCAGGCAGGGATTGTTTATTGGCAAAATGGCCAGATCACGCTTGCACCTGAAAGCAATGCCTACAGAAAACGCCGAGTGCATTACAGCAAATCCGGTGCGGTATTGGTTTTCGATCAAGATGGCCTTCGCCGATTTCAAAATGGAAGCTGGCGCAACTTCTCCATCCCTTTGCCCGACAATAATGGCGGCGCGCGCAACTCTCGTTTTGATGAAGATCGTGAAGGCAGTGTCTGGTTTTCAGCGAATCAGATTGGGTTGTACCGCATTCGCGTAGACGAAGCGACGCTTTTTTCCGCCAATCTGGGCTTGACTCCCGATATCAAAGTCTGGGCGTTTTGCCAGGATCGCGCGGGAAATCTTTGGTTCAGCGCCGACCGCTTGATTCAATATAGGCCAGACGGTTCGTTCGCCCATTTTGCCGTGGACGAAACGCTGAAAAACAACATCAATTGCCTGTACGAAGATCGTGAAGGAACGCTTTGGATCGGAACCACCAACCATGGGTTGATGCGATTGACCAAACAATTCATCATCACATATTCAGCTGCGCAAGGTGTGGGAGACGGCAATATTTACCCTATTCACGAAGACAGCGCCGGCACGATTTGGATTGGCTCCCGATATTTGACAGCGTTACGACGACAACCAGGAATTGCCATTGGCGAATTTTTCAATTATCCGAAGGAAACGCTTCCGTCATCTTTTCAAGTGAGAGCATTGACGACGGATTATCATGGAGAGCTATGGATTGGTGGGGCAACCGGTCTGTACAGCCTCAAAGACAATCGGATTATCAATCAGTCTCAAATGCTTCCAGGTGTGTCCATCAATGCGATTTACGAAGATAGCCAGGGAGAGACGTGGTTCGGTTCCGAGCAAGGCTTGTTCAAACGCCACGGCGACCAGATCACGCACTACACAACCAAGGACGGTTTGCCCGGCGATGACGTTCGCGTCATTTTGAAAGACCGTCAGGGCACGCTTTGGTTCGGAACTTACGGCGGGCTGGCAAAATTCAACGGCGGGCGAATTATGACGATGGCCAAAGAAGGCTTGAAAAGCGACCGTGTGCGCGCCGTTTACGAAGACGAGGATGGCGTATTTTGGATCGGTACGTATGACGGCGGACTGAGCCGGCTGAAAGATGGACGCATCGTCAACATCACGACCGAAAATGGTTTAGCCAATAATGGAGTCTTTCGGATTCTGGAAGACGCGCGCGGCAATTTCTGGATGAGCAGCAATGGGGGCATTCATCGCGTCGCACGCCAACAACTCAATGAGTTTGCCGAGGGCCGAAGCCCGCGCGTCACTTCGCTCGTTTTCGGCAAAAGTGACGGAATGCTCAGCGCGGAATGCAACGGCGGCGCGCAACTGGCAGGCATCAAAGCCAGCGATGGCAAACTGTGGTTTCCGACGTTGGATGGTGTAGCCGTGATTGACCCCGAAGCCGTGCCGTTCAATTCCCAACCCC
>CAYLJQ010001049.1:0-2177 GCA_964383955.1 uncultured Heliomicrobium sp.
CGAATTCTCCCAGGAAGGTGGGATGCAGCGCCGTGAGCGTCGCCAGCCCGCCGGGAGAGTTTTTTTCAAGCAATGCCATTCGATCCATGTTTGTCATTGCGCTTTGCAAAGCAGGTTTCCCGGTATACATCGAAAAGAAAACGGCTCCGGCGACAAAGCTGATTGCCAATGCTGCGTGAAGAATTGGACTTCTGGGCAATTTGTATTTGGCGATCAGCGGGCTAAGCCGTTTCAACACGCCTCCGCTGGTTCGAGAAACAGGTTGCAATTGCGTCACACTGAAATTCGTCGAAAGCTCGGCTGGAATAAGCTGAAGGTTGGTTTTGATTTTGGACGAATTCACAGGGGACATTGTCGCGCCGTCACCAAGTTCAAAGATGTTGGCGACGCGTTGGCGAAACAATGCCGGGTCGGGTTTGATAATCGTCTTGACGACAACAGGTTTGGTCGAATCGAATTTGCGGACGTGGCCTCGCTGCTTCTTTTTGCTTTCCAGCGCAGCCGGTTTCAACGCTTTGATCGCCGCCAAAAACTCCGCCGCAGTTTGGTATCGGGCGTCAGGCGATTTTTCCAAAGCCCGATTGATGATGGCCGCCAGTTCAGACGATACATCCGGTTTCAGTTTTGTAATGCACGGCGGAGGAAGCTCGATATGGCCTTTTCGCACTTCCCAATCCGCGCCTTCTTTTGTTAGCGGAAACGGCAATCGCCCGGTCAGCATTTCATAAAACGTCACGCCGACGCTGTAAATATCCGACCGCGTATCAAGTTCAATACCGCGTACTTGTTCCGGAGACATGTATTCCAGGGTTCCAGGGTGAAATCCTAGTTGTGTCAGCCGGGTTGACCCCGGTGTTTTCACGGTTCCGAAATCCGCGATTTTGACTTGCCCATTGTCATCCAATAGCAAATTTGCCGGATTGATGTCGCGATGAATGATTCCCCGTTGCCGCTTTCCCTCTTCATCCAGATAACTGAAATTGTGCGCGTAACTGAGCGCGGACAGAATCTGTTTGAACAGATGAACAGCCTGCTTCGGAGCTGGGACGCCCTGCTTGTCCAACAATTCGCGCAAACTGACGCCGGAAACGTATTCCATCACTAAAAAGTAATTGTCGGTGGATTTAATGAACTCCAGCACACGAACAATGTTCGGATGGTCAAGCTGGGATTGAATGAACGCTTCCCGGCGGAACCTGGCTTTCAGTATGTTCTGCGCAGATTCGGAGTAGGATTCAAGCTGAATGGATTTGATGACGACTTCGCGCGGCAAATGCAGATGATGAGCGCGATACACGGTCCCCATTCCACCTTTGGCGATTTCGCCGACGATTCGGTAGTTTCCGATGGCTCGGTTTAACATTTCAAGAACCCATGCTGGGGCACTGGTTGTGAGGCTTAGCAGCACTGTTTGAGAGCGCTACACTTCACGGAGGCGTGCGTAATTTACACAACTAACCAGTCGTAGGCAAATGTCCGACGCCTCTTGCGGGAGAAATCAAACATTATTTTTCGAACGAACCTACACTTCCTAAAATTCAAGAACAGAAGAGGCTGAATCAGTGGGTTGCTGAGTGCAATTGCTCGGCGATGATTTTGTAAACCTGATGATTGAATGCCAGGCCAACGTGCGTTCCCTGGACTTCAATATTCGTGGCTGGGTCGTCATTGATGCAGTAACGCCAATCCACGACTCCATCCATCTTGGTATACACGGCTGTGTTTGGCATTGAGGTTGGCAAGTGAATGTTCAAGGCTGCAACCGAATCGCAGCTACAAACGGTGGTGAAACAGCCTGGATGAGTTTCCTGACGATGTTTGATTTTGGCGCGTTCCCGAACCCGGTCAGCCATTTCCAGCACGATAGGATGCGAACAGACGCCGCGAAAGGGCGAGCCGAGCGCAATAACCGAAGCAACTTTATTTGACCAGCGCACTGCCGCAGAACGCGCCAGAATGCCTCCCAAACTGTGGCCAATCAGATGGACTTTGCCGCCGGTCTCTTCAAACGCTTTCTCCAGCGTTACCGCCAGTCGCTCTACCAATGAATTCAAACAATCTGCATTCCAGCCAATGCCGGACATGTAGGCGTTGTAGCCCATCCGCCGCAACCACAAATTCATTTCCTACAAATAATGCTCCGTGCCCAAAAAGCCTGGAATAACGATAACCGCCGA
>CAYLJQ010001050.1:0-2175 GCA_964383955.1 uncultured Heliomicrobium sp.
GAAACTGCAAAAATCAGAACGATTGCAATCAACCAAAATAAGTTACGCTTGTTCATGATGGTGTCCTTGATGGAATGCGGAACACTTTGGAGTGCGGCGGCTCCAGCGCCGCTTTAGTAGTCCTTGCTTTGTGTTCAGCAAAGGACTTCCAAAGCTACGCCAAAGGCGTAGCACTCCAAAGGTTCCAGGTTATGACCGATACGCTTGCCGTCCGACGCCTTGCACCGGAATGCCTTGCGCAGCCAGCACTTCGTTTTGCAGCGCGAACATGCAAGCCGCCGCTTCGTCAATTTTGCGGGCGAAGGCGATGGAACCTTGCAGGATAGGTTTCAGCAGTTCTTTGTCCTGAATGCGCGCTTTCGGATATTCATGCTCGACAATCAGATAAGTATTTTCCACGTCGAGCGTCAGCAATTCGCGCGCAGCCAATTGGTGATCCAGCCAATCCACCGTGCGGTTTTGCAGGTACGCCAGCGGATCGTGTTTGGCCGTTCCCGGCAGTTCGTGTTCGCACAGGACAACCTGTTTCGCCCAGGCGTTCAAATGATCCACGACATTGTCTGAAGGCTTGCCGTTGATCATGTCGCCGCGTTCGACCGTCTGCCCGCCGTACCCCCAAGCCGAAACGCCTTTGGCGTCCGTCACCTGGCCTTTGACGTGGAAACCGCCAATCAGGAAGTTGTAGCCGGTGTCTTTCAGGTATTGGAACAGCGAGCGCGTGTCTTGCCCCATCAAAATCGCATGCGACGGATCGTAGTGAATGCGGAACTGATCACCGACGCCATGCTTTTCACAAATGCGATGCAGCGCAATCCAGGTACCCGGCGTGTAGGCGATGTTGTTGTGCCAGTTGTCACCCGGAACCCAGCCCGGCATCGGGCATTGTTCAATGCGATAGACCAGGCCGCGTTCTTTGGCGGCTTTCAGCAGCGGGATGAACCATTCTTCAAAATCCAGCAGGTTCTGGTCCATGTTCGTCGCCTGATTGCGACCGACGAAGCCGCAAACGGCGCTGACTTCCAGTTCAACCGCCGCGTCCATCGCGCGCAACATAAAGTCGTGTTTCTTTTTCCGCAGCGCCGGATCGTGATGCAGCATGTTGTCGAAATAACCAACTTCGGAAATGCCGACCTTGTATTCCTGCATCGCCGCGCGGACGCGCTTGGCGCGGTCTTTCGAAAACGGCTGGCGCAAATCCAGATGATTGGCGGTTGGGTCAAGCATTGCTTCCGCCGGAATGTCCGCTTCGGAAGGATGCAAAGCGGAGCCCAGTTGAATGTAATTGACGCCAAGTTCGCTGGCGAATTTCAACCATTCTTCGATGGCCAGATCCGGATCGGGATCGCGTTTTTCACGCGGAGTCAGTTCCTGCAAAGCGGCAGTAAGGACGCCGACTTTCATAAACTTCGGCTCAAAAGCTTTGACGGACATGGATAGTTCTCCTTAGTTCGATGGGAATCGGCGCGCAAGCCGTCAGGCTGGATGAGCCTGACGAAGTTTGCGCCCGTAAATTTGATTTGTGACGATGAACAATGATTGCCGATGGCACAGCGGAAGTATGAATTTGCCATCGAATGGCAGTCTGCCCGACGCGTTTTGCACTGTCAAGGTTTGGTTTGACCAAGTGTGAGTTGTCGAAATAAAGGCGAAAACCGAATGCAATACAAGACGCCCGGAAAGAGCAAACCGAGCGAATCCGCCTTGTGAAAAAGGCGGATTCGCTCGGCTTGGTTATTGGCAGTCAAGTCGCGTCATGCTTCAGGGAGCGAAATATCCCGACAAATCCACAACCAAATCTGTGGTGGATGCCGAGAATACATTGAATGCTCCATCGCCGGCCCCCAAACCGACGATGAAATGCCGGTTGAAGTTTTTACCCAAAACATAATTGGATGCCGCGACAAACGGTTGTGCTGCGGAACTTGGCCAGAACGTCAGGAAGCCATTGGCCAGCGGATTCACCACCGTGGCATTCCCGACAATGGCCAGCGCCGTGTTGTCCACGATCATTCCAGCGCAGGTGCCGCGAGCAGTTTGCGTAATGCTGGTGCCGCCGTTGATGGGCATTCCCAACATCGTGCAACCCGCAGACTGCCCTGTGCGGGTTTCCAGCAAGCGCACCGGAGTCGGCAACGGAGTGAACAACAATCCCGTTCCATTCACGTCAGTTGCCTG
>CAYLJQ010001051.1:0-2173 GCA_964383955.1 uncultured Heliomicrobium sp.
CAACGCCCCCGAAGAACCGAACTCAACTTTAGGAGGTTGTTTCCAATGAATCATCGCTACAATCGTTTTGCCACTCTGTCAGGTATTGTCTTGGCCTTTTGCCTGGCCGTCACGGGTGCCATCGTTTCGACTTCCGTCAGCGCTAGCCCGCAGAAGAAAGACAAGGAAAGTAAGAAAGAGAAAAAGTCCAAAAAGGCGACCTCTGCGCCCACCGCGCCCGGAACGCCAATGCTCTGGGAAGATCGTGGCGACATTGCTTCGCTGAACCTGACTTATGGAATCGGCAGCGCTGAAGAAATGCCGAAACCTCCCTTTCAGTTCGACAAGGAAGATGTCACCGGAACCAATCCAAAAATCAAAGTCCTTGACGCCAACGGCATCAAATGGAACATCAAGTTCGACGAAGAGGTTCATTCCGAAGTCGCTTCCAGCCGTCTTGTTTGGGCTTGCGGCTACATGGTCGAAGAGAGCTACTTTCTTCCCTCAGGAAAAGTGAATGGCGTCAGCGGCCTGGGCCGGGCCAAAAAGTTTGTCGGTTCGGATGGATCGTTCACCAATGGGATGTTTGAAAAACGTCCGGATGATATTGCCCGTCGCGCCATCAACTGGGATTGGGACAGCAATCCATTCAAAGGCACCAAGGAATTGTCTGGCCTGGCGATTCTGAACACGCTGCTGAACAACTGGGACGCCAAAACCACGAACAACAATGTGCTGGGTATGTTCGCTGACGATGGAAAAGTCATTGACTGGTACCTGGTGGCGGATTGGGGCGGTTCATTTGGCAAAATGGGCGGCTTCACGTCCCACACAAAATGGGACTTGGACGATTACAACAAACAGGCGTTTTTGGACGGCGTTTCAGGCGGACAGGTCAAATTGCATTACAGTGGCAAAATGAGCAGCGCGCTGAAAAACGTGCCGATCGAACACGCGCGCTGGTTCGCGGGCATTCTTGGCCAGTTGACCGATGCCCAGATTCGAGATGCCTTTAGCGCCGCTGGCGCTTCGCCCGCTGAAACCGAAGGCTTTGCGCGCCGAATCCGTCAGAAGATCAATGAATTGAAATCTGCAACAGGAAGATAAACCACGCATGAGGGCGGAATGATGAATGATGGCTTGGACCAGGTCGTCATTCAGCATTCCGCCTTCATCGTTTCCAGAAAAAAGTGCGAGTTATCATTCAACCACGCGACGGCATTGAGCCGTTGCTGGAAGGCATCAACCAAGCCCAGGAAAGCATAGAAATTGTCATTTACCGGCTTGATCGGCTTGAAATTGAACAGGCGCTGGTTGTTGCTGCCGCTAGAGGCGTTCGCGTGCATGCGCTGATCACCTACACCAACAAAGAAGACCTGAAGGACATCAAGCGGCTGGAAAAAAGGCTTTCGGAACGCAAAGTCAAAGTCACGCGCACTGCTGAAGACCTGGTTCGTTATCACAGCAAAGTGATGATCATAGATCGCCGGCAGCTTTTCCTGCTGACTTTTAACTTCACTTTTCTGGACATCCATCACAGCCGCAGCTTCGGCATCATCACGGAAGACCAGCAATTGGTCACGCAAGCCGTCCGCCTGTTCAATGCCGATGTCGCGCGAAAAAAATCCCCCAAAGTCGAAGCCGAAAATTTCGTCATTAGCCCCATCAACGCGCGAAAGAAACTCAGCGCGTTTATTCTCGGTGCAAAAAAACAACTGCTGATTTACGACGGCAAGCTGAACGATGCGCAAATGCTCAAGCATTTGGAAAGCCAGGCGAAAGCGGGTATAGAAATCAAAGTCATTGGCGCTACCAGCAGACCGATTAAAGGCGTTTCTGTCCGGCCAATGCCGCTGATTCGTTTGCACACGCAAGCAATTATTCGCGACGGCAAGGAAGTTTTTTTCGGCAGTCAGAGCCTGCGAAAAGTCGAACTGGATCAGCGCCGCGAAATCGGATTGATTACCGACGACAAAGAAGCCATCAAAAGTTTTTACCTGATTTTCGAAATGGACTGGGGCGACCTGGTCAAAGATTTAACGGAGGAAGGTTAGCAATGAAAAACATTTTTCCCAAAATCAGCGCGTTATTTGCGGCAACATTTTTCGCCGTTTTACTTTCCGCTTCCAGCCTGGCTCAGGATTCCGCGGCCAAGCCGCCCATCATTTTTGCGGTGATTGGTGACACTGGCAGC
>CAYLJQ010001052.1:0-2170 GCA_964383955.1 uncultured Heliomicrobium sp.
CGGCGACCTTATAGACGCACTCATGGTTTTTTGAATCGAGAGGATATTTAGATGCAAGCTGCAGCAAGGATCAGACAATCGCCGGAAACCGCAATTGAATTGGCCAGTCCAAAGATGGGCACTTTCACACAACCCTTGGCGCTATTGCTTGATCGGGTGATCTTTTTCGGACTGCTCGCGCTGATTATGGTTCTGGCCATTCCGTATGGGTCGGTCGAAGCGTGGTGGGAATCTATTTTTGAATGCGCAATTTTTGTGTTTACGGCGCTGTGGATTGTCGAAGGCTTGCTGAGCGGATCGTGGCGGTTCAATAACATCCGATTGGTTGCGCCGCTTTTGGCTCTTGTGGTGTTCGCATATCTGCAAAGCCGCTACTGGCAAGGCGCAACCACGACGGCAGGGGTTGAAAGTTATGCCTGGACGGCAATCAGCGCCGATCCATACGAAACCCGGCGATTTGTGTACAAGCTGCTGGCATTGATTCTGACTGGTGTGCTTTTGCAAAGTCACATCACCAGTCGCCGCCGTCTCAACGCGTTAATCGGCGTTTTGATTTTTGCCGGTGTAGCCAGCGCCATTTTCGGTGTGATTCGCCAGACGGCTCAGCACGAGGAAGGTTTTCTGCTTGCCTACCTGCGACCCGATGAAGGCTATGCACAGTTTATCAATCGAAATCATTTCGCGTACTTGATGGAAATGACCTTCGGGCTGGCTTTGGGTTTGGTTGTAGGTGGAGGCGCACGCCGTGACCGCGCGTTGATTTATGTCGCGGCCATCATCCCTTTGTGGACGGCCTTGGTGTTGTCGAATTCGCGCGCAGGCATCGGCAGCTTGCTTGGCCAGGTCTTGTTTATGGCTTTGATGGTTGGCTTTGTCCGGCGTTCTTCCGAAGAAGAATATGCCGAAGGTGCTCTGGCCAAACTAACGCGATTCGGGAAATCGCTGTTCGCGCGATTTGCCATTGTCAGTTGCCTGATCGCGCTGATGGTTGTCGGCATTATCTGGATGGGAGGCGACCCGCTTGCCAGTCGAATGGAAGATTTGGCGACGGACATTCGCGCTGCCAGCCCGGATGATCGCACCAGCCAAAGCAGGGTTGAAATTTGGATGGCAACCTGGCGTTTGATCAAGGCGCATCCGGTTATGGGCTCCGGGTTTGGGGCTTACGGAGTTGCCATTCCCGAACACCACGACAGTTCCGGAGAACTGATTCCCAGAGAAGCGCACAATGATTATCTGGAATTGCTGGCCAGCGGCGGCATCATCGCTGGTTTGATCGGCCTGTGGTTCGCGGTCGTTTTTATAAAAAGAGTGCGGGAAGAATTTCACCACGCAGACGCATTTCGCCGGGCGGTTTGTTTTGGCGCTGTGATCGGCATTTTTGGCGTTGCCCTTCATAGCCTGGCCGATTTCGGGCTGCACATTACGTTCAATGCAATCGTTTTTACTGCGCTGCTGACGGTTGCGACCCTGAACTGGAAAGCCGTGGAAACACACTCCGGCGATGAAAATCCGGTCTGAACAGGCAGCATTCAATGCAATCCATAATTTACATAATAAGTCAGAAAACCAATCTTTTGGGTGATAGGTAACTATCCACTCAAAGAGTAAATTGGCATTGCCCATTTACTCGGATGATTCAGAGCGAGGAGGTAATCTCAATGATCTCAAAACGTCAGAAGTTAATTGGTGCAGCACTGTGCCTTTTCATAATGTTATCTATTGCGCCTAACCACGTGCTGGGCAGCTTTACCAAATCAGGCCCCGTGACAGTGCCAAAAACCGTATCCGCGAGACCCGAACCGAACGCGACTGGCAGACTGGTGACAAGAGGGAACCAGCCCGTTTTGGTCAACGGTTACGGCTCATATTCCGGAGCAACCATTCTTCCCGGAGCCACCATTCAGACGCCAACCGGGGTCAGAGCCACTATCCAACTGGCAGACTTGGGAAGTATTGAATTGTCGGCAAATACCACGGCAACAGTTGAATTCAGCAAAGCAAACGTAAAAGGAATGCTCAAGCGTGGTTGCGCCGTTTTGGTGACAAACCCGGATGTTGCGGGGGTCCTGGTTACTCCAAACGGAGATTCCAAGTTTACTGAAAAGACAATTCGATCTTCTGTTACGTCCTGTTCAGAAGAGGAAGCCGCTGCGACAGAACCTGCTGT
>CAYLJQ010001053.1:0-2156 GCA_964383955.1 uncultured Heliomicrobium sp.
CAATGTTGACCACAAATTGATCTTTCAAAGAGGGAAGTCCGGGACGAGAAACATCGCTGCATTCAATCACGAAAACGGCATCGTAGTCGCGGTCAATATCTTTAATGACGCGCACATCATCGGAGCCGGGAAGTCTTGAATAGGAATGCGGTACCGAGTCGCACATGATGACTTCGGCGTCTTTGTTCAGCCCCTTCAGAATCCAGCAAAGCGCCAGCGAAGACCCCATACTGTCGCCATCCGGGCGAATGTGCGAAGTAATGGCAAAGCGGGAATGTTTTTCAATCAGTTCAATTACCTGGCCTAACATCTTCTTCAGGCAGCTCCTTTTTGACTCCCTCAATTACCTGCAGCAACCGATCTGCGTATTCGATTGTTTCGTCGTAAACGAAGGATATTTCCGGGGTATGGCGAAGCCGAAATCTTTTGCCAATCAATTGGCGGATAAAGGCTTTTTCGCTATTGAGCAAGTCTAAAGTTTTCTGTTGCTCTTCAGGGGGGCCAAAAACACTGATCAGGACGCGAGCGTAGCGAAGGTCGGGACTGACTTTGACTTCGGTGATGGTGATAAAGCCAAACTGATGGTGCGGCATCTCGCGTGTGATGATCGCACTGATTTCAGTTTTCAACCCTTGGGCTAATCTGTTCGGACGATACTGCATAAATCAGTTTCCGGCTTCCGGTTTTCTGCCTCCCTCAACTCTTTTGAGGGAGGCAGAAAACTGGAAACTACAACTGCGTTGCCGCGATTTTCTCGACGTTGTAGGCTTCGATGATGTCGCCAATCTTGTAATCGTTGAAACGATCCACGGTGATACCGCACTCGAAGCCTTGCTGGACTTCGCTTGCGTCGTCTTTGAAGCGTCGCAAGCTGCCAATTGTGGATTCAAAAATGACCACATTGTTGCGAATCAATCGTGCGTGAGCCGAGCGTTTGATATGGCCATTGAGCACCATGCACCCGGCGACAACTCCAATCTTGGGTACGCGAATGATGTCGCGGATTTCGGCTTTGCCCAAAATGACGTCTTTCAGCGTGGCCTCCATCAGGCCGAGCATCGAGTTGCGAATCTCTTCTTCGACTTTGTAGATGATCGAATGCAGGCGGATATCAACTTCTTCCTGCTTCGCGATTTCTTCGGCACGCGATTCTGGGCGGACATTGAAACCGATGATGACCGTTGCCGCTCCGGTGTCTGTAACCTGCGATGCGCTGGCTAGGAGCACATCATCATAAGTAATTGCACCGACTGCGGCGCGAATGATGCGCACCTTGACCTTGTCGGTTGAAAGCTTGGTCAGCGTGTCTTTGAGAACTTCGACTGAGCCTTGTACGTCCGCTTTCAAAATAACCAGCAATTCTTTGACCACGCCGGCTTCCATTTGTGATGCCAACTGATCCAAGCCGCGAGCCGCAGACCTGGCCAAAGCGGTTGCCCTGGTTTTTGCCTGGCGGAACTGTGCGATTTGCTGGGCTTTGGATACGTCGTCCACAACCTGGAATTGGTCGCCTGCCGAAGGCACGCCATCCAGTCCAAGCACTTCGACCGGAGTCGCCGGGCCAACTTCCAAAACGCGTTCGCCAAGGTCGTTTACCAAGGCGCGAACTCTGCCGGAAAAATTACCGACGATGAAGGGATCACCAATTCGAAGCGATCCGTTTTGAACCAGCACGGTCGCCATTGCACCGCGTCCGCGATCAAGTTTGGCTTCCAGAACAGTGCCGGTTGCTTTGCGTTTGGGATTGGATTTCAAGTCCTGAATGTCGGCGGTCAACAAAATCATTTCCAGCAATCCGTCAATGTTTTGTCTCTTCTTCGCCGACACCTCAACCATTTCTGTGTCACCGCCCCAGGCGCTCCAAAGAACGCCGCGGTCAGCCAATTCTTTCTTCACTCGTTCGATGTTGGCGTCAGGCTTATCAACTTTATTGATGGCGACGATAATGGGCACTTTGGCGGCTCGGGAGTGTTCGATCGCTTCAACAGTTTGCGGCATTACGCCATCGTCTGCTGCAACAACCAGGACAACGATGTCAGTCACTCTGGCGCCGCGAGCGCGCATCAGTGTAAAGGCTTCGTGACCAGGCGTGTCGAGGAAAACGACTCTGCGAAGAACTTCGGGCTTTTCGGAACTGGGGACTTCAACAGAATAAG
>CAYLJQ010001054.1:0-2155 GCA_964383955.1 uncultured Heliomicrobium sp.
ATCCGAATTACGAGACGCTGCCGCTGGAATACTTCGAGCCGATGATTGACCGCGTGTTTTCAAAGGAACTGGTGAAGGTTCAGAAAAGCGCGACTAACAGCTAAGTTACAGCATTCAATACGGCGGTTTTGATTCCAGCAAGGCGCGCTGGGCGCGAGACATTCCTTGAATGCGGATGCGTTCGTCCTCATAACCAACCAACTCCGCCACGTTGGTTTTGATCTTCTGAATCGCCGTCAGCACGTCGTCAACATCTTCATTCGTTCCCAGGAAAATCTGATGCGGCAACCAGACGGATTCTTCGTATCCTGCGCGTTCGGCGACAGGGCAGTTGAATTCACGGTTGCTGTTTGCCCACGAAGGGAATTTGTCCGCCGCAAACTCAAACAGAGAAGATTTGTACACGGCTTCGTAAAAGCGTCCGTCGCAATGAACGCCTTCAGTATTGAGCGTGGCGACAAAGGCATTGCGGTGAATGCCGCCGAATTCCGCCGGGTGAAAGCGGAATACATAATGATAGCTGGCCTGGCGCGTGATGCGGCTGTCACGAGGCAACAGGCTGATGCCTTCGATTTGCTTCAATCCTTCTTCCAAGCGTTGTGTTTGCCGTTCTCGTTGAAGCGTTTGTTCTTCCAGCCGTTCAAGCTGCGCCAGCAAAATCGCGGCTTGAAACTCTGTCATCCGGTAGTTGTGGCCCAGCGCCGGTTCGCCAACCGATTCGCGGCGCGGAGGTCGCCCGCAATTGGCCAGACGAATGACTTGATCCGCCAGGTTGATGTCGTTGGTGGTGACCGCGCCGCCCTCGCCAGCGGTCATCAGTTTCGAGGTTTGAAACGAAAAACTTCCGGCGTGGCCGATGGAGCCAGCGCCTTTGCCTTGCCATTGGCTGCCGTGCGCGTGCGCACAATCTTCCAACACAAACAGTTTGTGTTTCGACGCGATGTCCATAATCGCGTCCATATCGGCAAAGCGAAATCCAAGATGCACCGGAATGATGGCGCGCGTTCGCTCCGTGATGGCAGCTTCGATCAGTTTGGCGTCCAGGCAATAACTGTCTGGATCAACATCTACAAACACCGGAGCGGCTCCGGCAAACAAAACAGCTGCCGCTGTGCCTTCCCAGGTGTATGCCGGAACGATGACTTCGTCGCCAGCGCCAATGCCCGCCGCTTGCAGCGCCAGTTCCAGCGAAACAGTTCCGTTGGTGACGGCAATGCCGAACTTTGCGCCGTGATGCTCCGCAAAGCGTTTGCCGAATTCGCGCGCGTAATCGTTGGGGCATGGATAGCCTCCCCAGTTGCGGCTTTCCAGCACGGTTTGCAAAGCATGGGCTTCGCGCTGGTCATAAACCGGCCAGGCGGTGAAAGGTGAAGTTCGGACGGGCGAGCCGCCGCGTAAAGCAAGTTGAGCCATAGTTTTCAGTAGCGCAGGTTTTCCAACCTGCGCAGGTATTGTTTGTAAGCTTCCTGTTAAAACAAAAGAGTTTTTGGTCAAGTCTGCCCAGGTTGGAAAACCTGGGCTACGTTTATAAGTTCATTGGTTTGGGATTTTTCGGGTCGCTGTAATCGTAAAAGCCTCTGCCGGATTTGCGGCCATACAATCCTGCCTGAACCATTCGTTTCAGCAGCGGTGGCGGCGCAAAGCGGCGATCCTTGAACTCATCAAACATGATGTTGGCGATGTAATAGGTCGTGTCCAGGCCGACAAAATCCGAAAGCGTCAGCGGTCCCATCGGATGGTTGCAGCCGAGCTTCATGCCGTTATCAATGTCCACGACCGAAGCCAGCCCTTCTTCATAAACGCGAATCGCGTCGAGCATAAACGGAACCAGCAGACGGTTGACAATGAAACCGGTTTTGTCGCCGGCTTTGACAACCGTTTTGCCAAACGATTCGGCAAGCGCTGCGGCTTCGGCGTAAACGGCTTCGTCGGTCAGAATTGTTTTGATGACTTCGACCAGCTTCATCAGTGGGACGGGATTGAAAAAGTGCATGCCCACAAAACGGCGCTGCCGTTCAACACTGGTTGCCGTCATCATTTCCGTCACCGACAGCGACGAAGTGTTCGACGCAAAGATGGTTTCGGCTTTGCAGATTTGATCGAGTTTGGCGTACGTATCGCGCTTAATTTGAAGGTTTTCGATAATTGCTTCGAT
>CAYLJQ010001055.1:0-2155 GCA_964383955.1 uncultured Heliomicrobium sp.
GGTTGAGAAGAGTTATTACTTCGTCAACGAATATGCGGATTAAGCCGACTTATCCACGAAGCGACACGAAGGTTCACGAAGACAGAAGGAAAATTCGTGTATCTTCGTGTGCCTTCGTGGGAAATAAAACGAGGGAGAGAGGATGACCGACCACCAAACGATCAAGTTCAGCGACATTCCGAAAACATCAAAGCTCTACAAAGATTTTCTGTACGACTTCAGCCAGGTTTCTCAATTTTATCAACCCGAAGGTTTGGACATTGCTTCGCTGGTTCCACGAGCCAAACAAGTGACGGCACAAACGTTTCACCGCGACGCGGTTGCTGACGTTCTGGCAGATCAAAACCGTCAAGCTGGCGCGGGCGAAGAGACTTTCGCCAACATCGAACGATTGCGGCAAAACGATTCGGTTGTGGTCATCACAGGGCAGCAAGCCGGACTTTTCACAGGACCGCTGTACACGATTTTCAAAGCGTTGACGGCGATCAAACTAGCAGAGCATCTTCGTTCGCAGGGCGTCAACGCCATCCCGATGTTCTGGATCGCGGCGGAAGATCACGACTTTGAAGAAGTCAATCACACGCGGCTGGTCAATCGCGAAGGCCAATTGGCGACAATCACGTACACGGCCTGTTCGCCGAAAGAAGGGAAGCCGGTTGGCCATGTGAAACTGGCCGAAGGCGTCAGCCAGAACATTGACGAACTGCTTGCAGCTTTGCCGGAATCGGAATTCGTTCCGCGGCTGGCGGAAGATTTGCGCGAGTCTTATCAGGCAGGCGCGGGGTTTGCCGATGCGTTCGGCAAAATGATGATGAAGCTGCTGAGCAAGTTTGGCGTCGTGTTGATCAATCCGCTGGATGATCGGTTGAAACATGTTTCCGGCGAAATTTACTCGCGGGCGATGGCTCGTGTGCCGGAATTCGCCGACCGATTGGTGAAGGCCAGTTCCCAGCTTGAAGCCGCTGGCTATCATTCCCAGGTTTACACCAGCCAGGAAGCCGTGCCGCTGTTTATGCTGGATGATGGACGTCGTACGGCAATGGTTCGCCGCGAAGATGGCCGGTTTTATCTGAAAAATGGCGACAAGAGCTTTGCCGCCGATGAATTGCTGGACACGGTCAGTCGCTGTCCGAACTGCTTCAGCCCCAATGTCACGCTGCGGCCAATCGTGCAGGACTATTTGCTGCCGACAGTTGCCTATATCGGCGGGCCTGCGGAAATCGCTTATTTCGCACAGCTTCGTCCGAATTATTCACTGCTTGGCCGGGTTGAACCTGTCGTGTTGCCGCGAACGACGTTTACGCTGATCGAAAAGCGCCACGCCAAGACGATGTCGAAGTACGGGCTGGAACTCAGCGATCTGTTCGAGGGGCAGGAAAATGTCTTGAAAAAAATTGTCGAACAGAGTTTGGACAACGACACCTCCCGCATCTTTGACGAAACCGAAAAGCTGTTTGACGAACAGTTAGAAAAACTGCGCGCTTCGCTGGTGGCGGTTGAACCTACGCTGAGCGATGCCCTGAAAGGCGGGCGCGAAAAGATTTTCTACCAACTTAACAATCTCAGAACTCGATTCGTCCACAACCGCAGCAAACGTGACGAAACCACAGGCCAACAGATCGAAAAACTATTCGCAGTCCTTTATCCGAACAAAGGCTTGCAGGAACGCGAAATCAACGTCGCCTACTTCCTGGCACGATATGGTTATGAATTGATTGATCGGCTGTACGCAGAAGTCGAAATCGGCAACAACGATCACACGCTAGTCTATTTGTAGCTGCCTTCCGTCGTTCGAAGCCAGTCCTATTGAATGAGATTGGCGGGGAAATCATTTTCCCGCGCAAGCACCACAGTCCTTGTAAAGAAGGTTTTGATTCTGTAAGGCTAAAAACTTATGTTGCCAGCAGCTTAGGAGAGAGAGTCAAGTTTCTAACTCAGTCAGCTTGAGGCGGATAAGGGGAAAAATGCGAGATTCCTTAAACTTAAAAATGAGGTTATCTAGCGGCAAAAGATTTCTGTTGTTAGTGATAGTTACAGTTTTCTTGAGCTACTTGGCTTTTGCTGTAAAAGCTGAGGGGCGACTCGCAAATTTTGGTCTTACCGCTGTTGACGGAGTTTTGAACCCAGTAACTTTCGCGTCAAGGACGCAGCAAGC
>CAYLJQ010001056.1:0-2154 GCA_964383955.1 uncultured Heliomicrobium sp.
CCTGATTCAACTAAGCTTGATTGCGGCTGTTAGCGGCGTGCTGTGTTTCGTGTCACTGCTTGATAAAACGGCTGCCAATCAGGCTCCGCAGCGCTTTTGGATCGAAGCCGGACAAAGCGGCACACTGCCAGCAGAAATGCACTTCAGCAATTCGCAAGGCCAGTTGGGCGTATTGAATACCGCCGGACCGGTTCAGATGAAGGATCATCCGTTCTTTGAACCGCTGGGATTGAATCCGCGCGGATGCGTGACCTGCCATCAGCCCGTGGATGCGATGAGCGTTTCGGTCGAAAGCTTGCGCGAACGCTGGCGCATAACCAAAGGCGACCATCCGATCTTTGCGCCGATTGACGGATCGAACAATCCCCGGTTGCCACAAGCGCTGGAAAGCTCCCATTCCCTGTTGCTGAATCGCGGACTGTTTCGGATTGGTTTGCAATGGCCTCCCAAAGATCACAAAGGAAACACAATCAAACCGGAATTCACGATTGAAGTGGTGCGCGATCCGACTGGCGTAAACCTTGATTCAACGTATGGACTGACGGGCGTCAATCCCACGGTTTCGGTGTTTCGCCGTCCGCGTCCTGTCGCCAACCTGAAATACGTGATGGCGTCCGACGAAGCGTCTGGCGTTCCAAGCGGAACATCGGCAGCCATTGACCCTGAAACGGGGAAACCATTCAGCCTGAACCTGATGTCAGATGCGCGCCACCTGACGCTGAAACAACAAGCTTTCGGAGCGTACAGAGATCATCAGGAAGGCCGGCAAGGGCAATTGCCGTCTGAGGAAATGGCCAAAATTCTGGCCTTTGAAAATCAGATTTATGTGGCTCAAAGCGTTGACCGATGGGGCGGTAGCCTGACTGAACCGAGCGGCCCGACAAACTTGGGACCTCACGCGCTGGCAGAAGCGAAAGTTCGTGCGATGCCCGGCGAGCCAGTGTTCAGCGTATTGGATGCCTGGAAAAATCCTGCCGCGTTGCCCAAAGAAATGACCGAAGCACAACGCGCGTTTCGTGTTTCTGTCGCGCGCGGCAATGCGATATTTCTGTCCAGGCAGTTCCGAATTCAAAATGTGGCGCACTCAAATTCCATTGGCTTGGACAATGCCAGCAAACAAACCTGCACAAGCTGTCATCGCGCCCCCATGACTGGCCAGGCACTTTCTGCTGGCTGGATTGACCTGGGAACAACGAATTACCCAACATGGACTGAGCCTTCGGTATTCAGCAACAAAGCCGAACTGCCCATTTTCAAATGCACTTGCGATAAAAACTCACCGCCGCATCCGTATCTGGGGCGAGTGGTTTTCACCAACGATCCGGGACGGGCGTTGATTACGGGCAAATGCGCCGACATTGGTTCCATTGTGATCGGGCAGTTTCGCGGCTTGGCGTCGCGCGCGCCGTATTTTACAAATGGCTCAGCGAAAACCTTGCGTGACTTGGTGGATTTTCATGACCGCCGGTTTGACATGAAATTGACTGAGCAGGAAAAAACGGATTTGGTCAATTTCCTGAGCGTGTTGTAGCAGTTGTCACTGCGCTCTTCCGGCACTGTGTAAACGTCTGTGCCAGCCAATAATCAACCTGACAAAAGGAGCTACGATATGGCGAATTTCGGTGTTATTCCCGCAACTTGGTCGCCCCGGTTGCTAAGCGTGCTGCGGATTGTCGCCGCGTTTTTGTTTTTGGCGCACGGCAGCCAGAAATTGTTTGGCTTTCCGCCAACTTTTCAAATGAACGCTGGTTCGTTGCCGCCGTTGATGCTGGCGGCTGGCTTGCTGGAATTTGTGGGCGGATTACTGCTGCTGCTGGGACTGTTCACACGGGTGATCGCTTTTTTACTGTCGGGCTTGATGGCAGTGGCATATTTTATGTCGCACGCACCCCAAGGATTCTGGCCGGTTCTCAACCGTGGCGAACTGGCCGTCCTTTACTGTTTCCTGTTTCTTTATCTGGCGGCGGCAGGCGGTGGGGCCTGGGCGCTGGATAATTCCAGACGCGGCAAGAAATAGCCGCCCATGAATTGAATCCTGGCGTTTCCTGAGTTCATCGCGTCGGTTTGTCCGGTCGCCAAAAGGGCTCTGCCGCTGCGATGAACTCAATGGGAACTTCCTTGACGAATCCTTTCAGCCATTCGGCGCAATACTTC
>CAYLJQ010001057.1:0-2152 GCA_964383955.1 uncultured Heliomicrobium sp.
ATGTAAGTAACAACCAAACTACCGGCAAATAAGCCCGTGTATCTGGCCAGATTCATTTTGTTACTCACATTCAGAACAACGGTCATCAGTAAAAAGGACATTCCAACTTCTGCCAGAAATGCAGCGCTGGTTCCAAAACTGCCTGGCAGCGTTGCGACGTAATTGACCGTTGGCGCGCTCAAGGTATTTTTCAAAACCAGTGATGAAATCAGCACGCCCAGAATCCCACCGACGAATTGCGCCAGGATGTAAAAGGCTGCGTCCCATTGTTTGATCTTGCCCAGTCGCCAGAACGTCAGCGTTACCGACGGATTGAAATGCGCTCCCGACCGTTTCCCCAACGGCGAATACACGATGCTGACGGAAGTCAGCCCCATTGCCAGCCCCATCAAAACGCGCCGCAAAAACGGATCGCCAATCGCCTGATGAACCGGCGAGGCTGGATGTTCCAGCATTACGCCGAAGAAGCACGCCGACATCATGAAAATTCCCAACTCGGCGGCCTCCATCAGATATTCAGGCCAGTGGTTTTTCAGCGCGGTTAACATTTGGCAGCTTGCTGTTTCTCCTGCTCCGGTTTCGGGTGCAGTTCAGGCAACACCAACATGCCCGACATCGTGATTTCAAACCCATGCAATTCCGTTCGATAACTCGACGCGCTGCCAATGAGTCCGAAAGGGCTATCGTCCCTGTTTTCATCAGTTTGCGTAACGATCTCGTCTACTAGATAAGGGTTGAAACATCCCATTTTATTCCCTCCTTTTGAGAGTTATTCGGTTATGTGGAGCACGGAGTTAAAGCCACCGTTGCTGTCAGGCACTTTCAAGCCATTGCTTGGATCGTCCAGCCATTGGCCGTCAACCACCAGCTTGTATTCATAGTTTCCAGCCGACATCAATTCGATTTCTGTCTGCCACAGGCCGCTTTGATGCTGGGCAAAAAACGTAGCTTGGGGGTTCCAGCCATTGAACTCTCCTGCCAGCGAAACGGTCTTTGCTAAATCGTTGTGATACCAGAACACCAGTTTGCCGCGTTCAATGCGCGGCGCATTGAAGTCGCATTCTTCGTGCGTGTGAATTTCGCTCGCGGCTTCCGCAACTGCTCGGCGAGCGTTCAACACGCCATAACCCTGTTGATGCAGCGACAGGTTCGCCGACCGGTCAGCCGTGGCAACCAGAATGTTTTTGATTGCCGCCGGAGTCAGCTTGGGATTTGCTTCCAGCATTTGCGCAATAACTGAAGCCACAATCGGCGCAGCAAACGAAGTCCCATCAACGTGTTGATAGTGAGTCGCGACAATCTTGCTTTCGCGCAAACCAGCTCCGGCCATCTCACGAATTTCGGTGGGTGAAGCTGCGGCCATTGATAATGGCCATTCGGCTTCGCGCCATAATTCACCAACCAGCTTTTGCAATTGATAATTCGGCGCAGCCGCGATAACCGAAAGCGCTTCGGCCCGCCGGTAAGAATCCGTTTCCGGCAAAATCGGCGCGGCCACCCAAATTGCAGGAGCCACAATTTCCGGTTTGATAATTCCGTCCACAGTTGGGCCAAAGCTGGAGCAGTACGGACCAACTTCACTCCCGCCCAATTTGTTGTTGTCGTTGTATCCGCCCACTGTAATCACCGAAGGTGAGTTTGCTGGTGGGATCGGGCGATGGTCGTCAGTGCAACCAGCGTTACCGGCTGCCACAACCAGCGTCAAACCTTCACGAACAGCTCGTTCGGCAATTTCGTCAACGATGCTTTCGCGAAACGAAATGTCCGCATCGCCTCCCAAAGACATACTGACGACGCGAATGTTGTATTGATCTTTGTTGGCAACCACCCATTCCAATCCGCGAACCATGTTTTCATCGCTGATGTGTCCACCATCGCTGACTTTGACCAATGCGACCGTAGCTTCCGAAGCCAGGCTGCAATAAACGCCATTCGACAAAAAGCCATTGCCTGCCGCTGTCACAGAAGTTTGTGTTCCGTGCCAATCCCAGCTTTGTGGCGGGATACTGGCGTCAAGTTTCGCTTTCGGATTCGTCACGTCATGAAACGTGATGATTCGATTGCGCGGTTCAACCAAATCCGGATGCGGATAAAACCCCGAATCCAAAATAGCGATGGTTACTCCGCGTCCCGATAGAGTGGTGTCGGCGTT
>CAYLJQ010001058.1:0-2151 GCA_964383955.1 uncultured Heliomicrobium sp.
CAGCCACGGGTTTCACGCCTCCTGGTCAACTCCTATTTTCAATGCAGATCGCGAAGTGCTGGGAACGATCAGCATCCTTTACGACCATGTTCATCAACCTCAGCCTTACGAAATGGAGTTCGTAAATGTGGCGGCGCATCTGGCCAGCATCGCCATCGAACGATCCAAGGCGGAAGAGCGTTTGCGAAAAAGCGAAGCGCGCTTTCGCGCCTTGATTGAAAAGAGTGCGGATGGCATTGCCCTGACGGATGAAAACGGGATTTTTCTATACGCCAGCCAGTCCGCCTATCGAATTCTGGGGTACAGCCCTGACGAAATCATTGGGAAAACAGCCGAGCAGCGAATTCATCCAGAAGATTGGCAGAGGCTCAGCGAAGCAGCGCACGGTTTATCAGGCAGGCAAGGCAGCAGCGATACGGTCCGTTACAGGGTCAGGCATAAAAATGGCACCTGGCTCTGGGTTGAAGCCACATTGACCAATTTGATTGACGAGCCAAGCGTGCGGGCACTGGTCGTCAATTTTAGCGACATCACGCAAAGCAAATTGGCTGACGATAAGCTGCGCGTTTCCGAAGAGCGTTACCGCAGTCTGGTTGCCGCGTTGGACGAAGGGATCTTCCTGATAGATAAACACGGAGCATTGTTGGCGACCAACTCCACCGCGGAGAGAATCCTTGGAATGACGTTGCAGCAAATCAGAAAGCGGACCTTGTTTGACCCCAGTTGGGCGACGATCCATGAAGACGGGTCTGCTTTTGACGCATCGGATTATCCCGCAGTTGTGACGCTTCGAACGGGAAAGGCAACTTCGAATGTCGTCATGGGAATCCGCAAACCTGACGGTAAACAAGTGACCTGGATTTCCGTCAATACGCAGCCTCTCATGCGCGAAGGGGAAAGTTGCCCTTATGCAGTCGTCTCTTCTTTCAGCGACATCACGGAGCAGTTGCGCGCACAGGCTGAATTGCGGAAATCGGAAGAACATTACAGGTTGCTGTTCGAGCACAGCTTTGCGGGAATTGCCCGCCTAACAACCAGCGGAGACATGGTTGAGTGTAATGAAGCGTTGGCTCAAATGTTGGGGTGCAAATCCCCCGAAGAGTTGATTGCAACAGATAAGTCAAAATTTTATTTCGATTTATCCGACCGGCAACAACTGCTTGACCGCTTGCTTGAACGGGGCAGCTTGCATAATTACGAAGTCAGGATGAGACGGTTGGATGGTTCTGTAGTTTGGGCATTGGTCAATGCCTCCTTGCTCCAATCCCGTGACGGGGGCGAACCCGTGCTGGAAGGCATCATTCTGGATATTACGGAGCGAAAACTGACGGAGCAGAAACTGGAGCAGTTGTACGAACAGTCCAGAGCGCTTTCTGCAAGAATTGAAACCGTGCGTGAGGAAGAGCGCGCCCACATCGCCCGCGAGATACACGATAATCTAGGCCAAATGATGACCGGGCTTAAGCTGGATTTTTCCTGGCTGGAAAAAAAGCTCTCTCGTGTGAAGGACGAAAAGCTTCACCAAGAAGTGAAGCCCAAATTTGATGAAATTGCCAAGCTCCTGGAAGAATCAATTCAGACTGTGCGCAATATCGCCAGCGATTTGCGACCCGGAGTCCTGGATACTTTGGGATTGCGCGAAGCCATTGAATGGCAGGTGCGGGAATTCAAGCTCAGAACCGGCGTCAAATGTTCGGTAAAACTTTGCCAGGAGCCAAAGGATTTGCCACCGCAACACGCTACGGCACTGTTTCGCATTCTGCAGGAACTCCTTACAAACATTACCCGGCATGCGAAAGCCACTTCTGTCCGGGTCGAAATGACAAAGACAAACGAAGAGCTTCGGCTGAGTGTTTCTGATGACGGTGTTGGAATTACGGAAGAACAGATTCGCAATCCGAAATCATTGGGTCTGTTAGGAATGCGCGAACGCGCAATGATTTTGGGAGGAAATCTGAGCATTTCCGGGGGAGATGGGAAAGGAACCACCGTCAAAGTACAGATGCCAATTAAAAATGAAACCGGCCAGCAAGCTCCAAGGCGCACCGGCCGGTTGCGGAAAAGTAACTGATTCGCCGTCTCATTTTTGGGCGATAAGACAGGCCGCTTGGTATCCGACGCGGCGTTTGACCAGTCGAATGCCGCGGAATC
>CAYLJQ010001059.1:0-2147 GCA_964383955.1 uncultured Heliomicrobium sp.
ATTGTGATTTCTTCGCTGGTTTCGCTATCAATGCCTTTTGAGATTTTGTGAGGCAGCCAAATGCCGCTGACTTCCTTGTACTCTGAAAAGCGCGTTTGGTATTCGACATCCGGTTGTTTCGTGGCTTCCGCTTCAGCATCTTTTACACGTTTTTCCATCTCTTCGTGGCTGGGAGGGCCGTCAGTTCTGGTTTGCGTGATCATGCGCGGGCGTTTGCCTTTGTAGCTGAGCATCAGCAGGCGATGCGATTTTTGGTCGAAGTAAAGCCGCAGCGCAGGACCGGTCGGAACTTTTGCGTCCAGAACGTCCGCTTTGCCTTCAGGCGCTTCGGCTTCGCCTGCATAAGAAAATGTCGTTGGGAGCGAAGAAGGAGTGTTGATCAAAAAGCCCAGGCTGGTTCTCAAGGCTTCGCTGCGAATCATGTCCTCACTGGCTTTGAGGTCATTGGCGCGGCCTCGGCGAATCATCACCATTCCGCCGCCTCCTCCGCCCTGTTGCTGATCTTCCCAAACTTTATCGCCGTTAACCGCTTCCAGACGGGTAATTTCTATTCCGCCCATCATGTTCATGACTTCTGTTCTTAAAACTTTGTCTGGCATCAGCATGTCTACGTTAAGCGTTCCGGACATTTCCATCGGCCCCATTGAGCGGCGGAACTCGCCTTCAACGCTCAGGCTTTGCAGCGATTTAAGCTTATCTCCGCCAATCGCGGTGCGGGCAGCGGCCAAAATCTGCTGGGCTTTGTCAGCGGCTTCCTGGGCGGTGACATTGGGAAACAGCTCGGCGACGGCAGCTACTGCAATTAAAAGCACAATCAATAATTTTTCTCGCATGAAAATTCTCCTCCAAGGTTTTGTCTTGCTTGGCGAAAGGCGCATTGTGAATCAGCCGCCGCTTCACCCGTTTTACAGAAGCATCATCGCTAACCGCTGAGTAAAGGTGGTTAAGCTGGGGAAAAACTTTTGTTAAGGATGTTAAGTTTTCCAGGGGGAAACGATTGACGAGACGGCCAACATGATTTTTTAGAAACGCAGGGCTTAACCGCCTGGCAAAGTCATTCCGGCAGGTTCAGTCAAGTTGAATTGGGCTAGGCAAGATTGTGGTGTGATTATCGGGATGATGGCAGACATCCCTAAGATCACTTTCGAGCAGTTTCCGCGTCAGTGTGTCGCTATGGTTGATCGTTCTTGGTTACAAACTCTTTGCAATTACAGGTTGCTTTGCATCCGTGCGAATTATGGGAAAACGCCATATGGCCACAATTCGCGCATTCACGTTCTGTCCCCTTACAGCGATTCTCTGTATTCTGACTGGTTTGTTCAACTCCGCAAACTTTGCACTCCGATCCGCGTTTGGCATCGCGAGTAATCCATTGATGTTTCATTGATATAAAAATTCCATTCTTATGAATAATTCTTGGCCTTTGAAATCCTGCACGATAGGACCAAGTCTCAACCCAAAGATTCTTTATACAGAAAGAGTTGAATATACGAAAGACGCTCGAAAAAATAAGACCGAAAAATGCGGTTGTTTTGAGCGTTGCCTATCCCGGCGAGAGATTGCTCAACACGGCACAAGGCTTATGCGCGTTGGTCATGGTGCATCATACAATACCTTCCGCCAGTTCCTGATCTCTGGAAAGTTCGTATGCCCAGACTTTGAACTCCTGTAGTTCATTAAAGCCAAAAGTCGTGGTGAGCGCCACGTCGGCCGCATCGCGTCCACGAGCCATGAGAACGCGTCCGACACGCGGAGTATTGTTGCGGGCATCGAATATATTCCACTT
Source organism: uncultured Heliomicrobium sp. (assembly GCA_964383955.1). Classification (GTDB taxonomy): domain Bacteria; phylum Acidobacteriota; class Blastocatellia; order RBC074; family RBC074; genus RBC074. Next base: position 1,787 of record CAYLJQ010001059.1, read on the forward strand.
GTTGCCCAGATAAACTTCAAACCAGGCGCTGAAATCCATGGGCGGTATGACCGGCGACTGAATGTCGCCAAGATACCCAGTGCAATACCGCGCAGGGATGTTCATGATTCGGCATAAGGTAATGGCCAAATGCGTATAATCCCGGCAAACACCGACGCCCTCACGGTGCGCTTCCAGAGCAGTTCGATTGGCTCGGGCCTGCATATAGTCAAACTTCAGATATTCATGGACATAATCGCAGATTGCCTGAACGCGGCTCCAGCCTGGCGCTGCGTGCCCGGAAAGCTCGTCCGCCACCTTTTTCAATTCGCTGTCAACTTCGCAATATCGGCTTGAGAGGAGAAAAAGCAGGGCTTCATTG